>CAIZEE010000748.1 GCA_903931835.1 uncultured Elstera sp. | reverse complement strand
CAGGCCATCGGAAATCACCCAGCAAAGCCTGTATCTCAGTCGACGGCGGTTCTTGGGCGCGGCCGGCGCTCTAGGTCTGTCGGGCGCCACCTTGGCACGTCCGGCGCACGCTGCCGGGCTCACGACCACGCCCAGCCCCTTCTCCACCGACGAGGCTAAGACGCCGCTCAAATTTGTCGCGGGCTACAATAATTACTACGAGTTCGGCACCTCCAAGGACGATCCCGCGCGCACGGCCGGTACGCTCAAGACCGATAATTGGATGATCAAGATCGACGGAGAGTGCGCGAAGCCTGGGGTTGTCGCGTTGGACGAAATCCTCAAGGACTTCCCCCTGGAGGAACGGGTCTACCGCATGCGCTGCGTCGAGGGCTGGTCGATGGTGATCCCCTGGGACGGTTTTCCGCTGAGCAGCCTGCTCAAGCGCGCTGAGCCGACCTCTAAGGCAAAATACGTCGCCTTCACTACCAAAAACGCGCCCAATGAAATGCCCGGACTGGCGCAGCCGATCCTGGATTGGCCCTATACGGAGGGGTTGCGCATCGACGAGGCGATGCATCCTTTGACCATCCTCGCGGTCGGCGTCTATGGCGAGAAGCTGCCCAATCAGAATGGTGCGCCGATCAGGCTCGTCGTGCCTTGGAAATATGGCTTCAAGGGCATTAAGTCGATTGTCCGGATCAGCTTTGTCGAAAAACAGCCGAAGACCGCATGGAATGTATATTCTGACCACGAATATGGCTTCTATTCGAACGTCAATCCAGCCGTCGACCATCCGAGGTGGAGCCAGGCGACGGAGCGGCGGATCGGCGAGTTCCGCCGCCGCGACACGCTGCCCTTCAACGGCTACGGCGACCAGGTGGCGCAGCTCTATAGCGGCATGGATTTGAAGGTTAACTTTTGAACTTACGAAAACTCATCAAAAGCGTCGTCTTCACGATCTGTCTCGTGCCGGCTGCGCTGCTGATTTGGCGCGCCTATAATGACGATCTCGGCGCCAATCCGATCGAGGCGGTCATCCGTAATCTCGGCGACTGGGGTCTACGCTTCCTGTTGCTCGATCTTGCAATCACGCCGGCGCGACAGTTATTCGGCCTGAGCCAACTGGCGAGCTATCGGCGCATGATTGGGCTGTTCAGCTTCGCCTATATCTCTCTGCATCTATCGGCCTATATCGGCCTTGATCAGTTTTTCGCCTGGGACGCGATTTGGCGGGACATCGTCAAACGGCCCTATATCACCTTCGGCATGGCCGCCTGGGGAGCCCTGCTGCCGCTCGCGATAACGTCCACCAATGCGATGGCGAAGCGGCTCGGCGCGAAACGCTGGCGGGCGTTGCATCGCCTCATTTACGCGGCAGGCATTGCCGGCGTCGTGCATTACCTGCTGCTGGTCAAGGCTGATATCCGCGATCCGATTGTGTATATCGCGATTCTGATAGTGCTGCTGGCTATCCGCGTAATTTTCGCACTTCGTCTTAGATGGCGGCGCCTTCGCCCAAGCCGCAGTCTGGAGCCCTCTCAAACATAGCCAAGCTTGGTCAGCACCGGCTCCAGGTAATGAGTCAATTCAGCCTGGGTCTGCGGCATCAGCTTGCGTTCGAAATCCCCTGGCGTGACCTGACGCTTATGCTTGAACTGATCCTCCGACACGTCGAAGCTGGCAGCGCGGATGATCGCGTGCTTCACATCGGCATGGTCGCCGACACCAAGGTAATCGGCCAATCGGTCGAGCCATGGCGCGAAATCCGAAACCATCTCCTCATAGCGCGAGACATACACATTCGGCATTGTCTCGATAATCGTGATCATCTCACGGAAGATCGGCAGGTAGGTCTTCATCGACAGCAAGGAATATTCGTCAACCCCCAGCGATAACGCGGTCTCGCGCTCGATCATGAATTTGTCGCGGGCTGGGCCGGGTGCAGGCAGACCATGGCTGAATGCGACAGAGTAGTAATACGACACCAGGCAATCTCGTGGATCGCGAATCTGCACAACGATATTGGTCTTGGCGAGCGCCGGCATCTGACCAACATAGGCATCGCGGAACGGGCCGAAGAAATATCCCGGCCGCTCCAGCAACGTCTGGCCTTCGATACAAAACTGGTCCTCAGGAATGCTGTTCTGAAACGCGAGTTGCGCCATGTCGATCGACGGAATCCCGCGCGCGGCCAAGAGCTGCGTCATAATCCCGCCGACATACGAACTTGCGGCTTTGAACGCCGTAACCAACGACCAGCTTGCTGCCTTAGCGGCAGTCTGCAGACCAA
This sequence comes from uncultured Elstera sp., assembly GCA_903931835.1. Taxonomy (GTDB): domain Bacteria; phylum Pseudomonadota; class Alphaproteobacteria; order Elsterales; family Elsteraceae; genus CAIZEE01. Next base: position 6,077 of record CAIZEE010000748.1, on the reverse strand, counting down.
CATCAGGCATTATTTTTCAACCACTTGATAGCGAGAGCGCGGTTCTGCAGTCTTTGATAAACCGAGTTTATCTCAAATGCTAATGGGCTATCCGATCTAGTCCGGCAATGCGTGACAAGTACTCCCCTAGGCCATACACTCTATACATGAATGCTCGAACCCCCAAACGAAGCCGCGAGCAAGCTCGCGAAATTGCCCGCATTCTGCGGCGCAGACACGTCCCGCCAGAGGCTGAAGCAGCCGCCAAGCGGGAGATGGCGAAGCTGACCGCCAACAAGCAGGAGCTTCCCAAACCTGCCGCCCTGCTCGCCGGAGATTCAGAGCCTGATACGTTAATGGAGGCGATCCGCCTGCGCGAGAACATAAAGCTCGTCAATTCGGCCGGTCAATCAGATGGCGATTTCACCGATGCGGAACGTAATCGCGCCCGCGCGGTACTTGACGATTTGATGATGCGTTACGCCAGAAAACACTGAGTTTCGTCGTAACGCCCCTCCTGATACACACTTGACGGCGACAAAATACGCGATTATGACGCAATTAATGCGTCTTATAGAATAAATAACATAACTTGTTTGTTATTTATAAGTGACGCCTCATGTGAGGGCGACAGTTCGATGAAATTATCACTCGATTGGTGGGCCGTGCTTATCGCCACGGCACTCGTGGTCCTGGTCTGGGCCAAAGTCCTGCCACTCATCACCTGGTAGGAACGAAACATGACAGACCAGACCCTGAGCCCGACGGCATCAATCCTCACTCTGCCTGGCAAACTCCTGGCCCTCCTGCCTGGGATCGCACTGCTTGCCGTGATCGGTTATGCCGGCAAATTCATCGAGCAATCGATATCGGCCTATGGCAAAGCCAATCATGTGGCCCTGCCCAATATCGAGTATGTGCTCTGGGCAATCATTATCGGCCTCATCATCGGCAACACAGTACGGTTGCCGAAGATTTTTGCCGCCGGCATAGACACTTACGAGTTCTTTCTCAAGCTCGGCATCGTCCTTCTCGGCGTGCGTTTCCTGCTGGGCGACGTGCTGAAGCTGGGTGGTGTCAGCCTGGCGCTGGTCGCCATCGAATTGGTGATGGCGCTGTGGTTGATGACCGTGATCGGCCGCTATTTTGGTTTGAAGCCGAAACTGGTCAGCCTGCTTGCCATCGGCTCATCGATCTGCGGCGTCTCGGCGATCATCGCCGCCAAAGGTGCGATCGAGGCGGAGGACGAAGACGCATCCTTCGCCATTGCCGCCATTCTTGGCATCGGCGTTTTCGGCCTGTTCGCCTATCCGGTGATCGGCCATTGGATCGGGCTTAGCGATCAGGCGTTTGGTGTCTGGGCTGGCCTAGCGGTCGACAATACGGCCGAGGCGACAGCCGCTGGCGCGCTCTATTCCGACGTTGCCGGCAAATTCGCGGTGCTGACCAAGACCACGAGAAACGCCACGATCGGCTTTGTCGTGTTGGGCTATGCCCTATATTGGGCGAAGCAGGGTCAAGCCCAGGCGATCGGCCATAAGGGCAAATTTCTCTGGGAGAAATTCCCCAAATTCATTCTGGGCTTCCTCGCAATTTCCTTGCTCGCGACACTCGGTGTCTTCGACAAGCAGCAAACCTCGAGTCTCGCCAATCTGTCGCGCTGGGCGTTTCTGCTGACCTTTGCCGGCGTCGGCTTGAAAACAAACTTCGCCGAGATGCGCCGTCAGGGTATAAGGCCGTTTGTCGTCGGTGCGCTGGGTGAATTGCTGATCACCGCAGTGACGCTGGGCATGGTCGTCGTGGCTGATGACCTGATCGGTCTGTAAATGCCAATGAGGAGCCCTTATGACCACGGTTTTCGTCGCCCGCAGCGCCAATCTCGGCAAGTGGGCCTCCGATGTCGGGCTCAGCAAGCACGTCTATAAGATCGGCGTGGCCGAGGGCGATCCCAAGGCTGCCTTGACCGAAGCATGGGCGGGTGAGACAGACTGGACGATCGTCGCATCGCGGGAGAGCGATACCGTCGACGAGGCGTCAATCGTCGATCGCCTTTCGCGAACGCTAAAGCTGGTCGACCCTGCGTTCTATCCCAAGCTCAAGGGCACGCGCGGCGTCTTCAAGGTCACACCGGCGCAGGTCGAAAACCACATCATCGTCAGCCGCGCGCTTGCCGGTGGTGAGACCGCCGTCGACCTCAAGCTGAAACCTGCCGATTTCGGAGCCTATCTTATTCATAGCGCGCTACGCAAAGCGTCCTAGGCCCGCGATAGCGCTTTCGCCACAACCTCATAGACATCGGGCGACAGAGACGGTGCCGCAATGACCCGCTCGAGCTCGTCCTTCATCAGAATCTGGCGACGTTCGTCATAGCGCCGCCAGTTGATCAGCGAGCCCAGAAGCCGGGCCGCGACCTTTGGCGTAATCGCGTTCAGGGCTAGAACGCAGTCCGCCACGAAACGATATCCGGCACCCGAAAGATCGTGGAAGCGTGCGGGGTTGGCAGCAAACTCCTCGATCAAGGCGCGTACCTTGTTGGGCACCTTCAAATCGAAGGCCGGATGCGTCATAAGCGACGTGACGCGCTGAAGCGTATCCTCACGGGACGAAGCGGCCTGAATCATGAACCATTTATCGAGCACCAGAGCCTCATCCCGCCACTGTTCGGCGAAGGCCTCTAGCGCGCTTTGCCGTAAGGGCGCATCGGTATTGGCTAGCAGGCGAAGCGCCGCCAATTGATCCGTCATATTGCGCGCCGTGTTGAGCTGGGTGTGAAGCAGTGCTATCGCCCCTTCCCCACCTGCCGCGACAAGATAATCGAGTACCGCGTTTTTGAGCGCACGCCGACCGACCGCGACCGGCGTCGTAGAAAACTCGCCCAGATCCACGGCTGCGTCGTACCGCCGCCTTAGCGTTTTCGCCGATGCCTCGCCGATAGCGCGCCTGAGGAACTCGCGCGCAGCGTGGATCGCATCCGGATCTGGTGCCGCCGTCGCTTCGGCAATATAGGATTCGCTGGGCAGCGTGATCATTTCGGCAAGGAACGCCTGATCCAGATTTTCGTCACGCAGCAGCGTCTCCACGGCGGCCAGATAGGCGGCATCAACCTGCACGTTGCCTGCCCCCTGACACGCCGCTGCCAAATTCTGCAATTGTCTGACCGCCGCCTGCTGCCCAGCCTCCCAGCGAGCGAACGGATCGTCGTCATGCGCCATCAGGAAAAACAAATCCTGGTCGGCCAGATCGGTCGCGAGCTTCACCGGCGCCGAAAAACCGCGCAGCAGGGAAAGTTTGGGCGGTGTCGGCACGTTGATCAGCCGAAACACCTCGCTTGCCGCGCGCAGATCAAGCGTACGGGTGCCCGGCGCCACATCGTTCTCGCCCTCCAACTGCACAGCGATCGGCGACCCGTCGGCACCGATCAGGCCGATCGACAGGGGGATATGCAGGGCCGCCTTGTCAGGCTGGCGCGGCGTCGGCGGGGTCGATTGAGATACCGTCAATTGCAGGCTCTGGCTTGCCGCGTCATAGGTCTGCGCGATCGTGAGCTCAGGCGTGCCAGATTGGCTGTACCACAGCCTGAATTGGCTGAGATCGACTCCAGAGGCATCCTGCATCGCGTCGACGAAATCGTCGCAGGTCACGGCTTTGCCGTCATGGCGCTCAAAATACAGGTCCATCCCCTGGCGGAAGTGAACTTCCCCCAGCAGCGTATGGATCATGCGGATTACCTCAGCACCTTTGAGATAGACCGTGGCGGTATAGAAATTGTTGATTTCGATATAGGAGTCGGGCCGGATCGGGTGGGCCATCGGCCCGGCATCCTCCGGGAACTGGCCTTGGCGTAGCTTGCGCACCTCGGCGATCCGGGTGACGGCGGCCGAGCCCAGATCGCCGCTATATTGCTGGTCGCGAAAGACTGTTAGGCCTTCCTTCAATGTCAGTTGAAACCAGTCGCGACAGGTAACGCGATTGCCTGTCCAGTTGTGGAAATATTCGTGCGCGATCACATTTTCCACATTGAAGAAATCGGTATCAGTCGCGGTCTCGGGATTGGCCAGCACGAATTTCGTGTTGAAGATGTTGAGGCCCTTATTCTCCATCGCCCCCATGGTGAAATCGCCGACAGCGACGATCATGAAGATGTCGAGGTCGTATTCCAGGCCGTAGATTTTTTCATCCCACGCCATCGATCGCTTCAACGCCGCCATGGCATGCCCGCATTTATCGATATCGGCGGCGGCCGCAAAAATCCGCAGCACGACGTTGCGGCCTGACCGGGTGATAAAGTGATCCTCCAGGCAGGAGAGATTTCCCGCGACTAGCGCAAAGAGATAAGCGGGCTTGGGGAACGGATCGTGCCAGCGCGCCAAATGGCGGCCATCGCTGAGCTCGCGCGTCTCGATGCAATTGCCGTTCGACAACAGAACCGGACATCGCTTTCGATCGGCGATTATCGTCGTGGTGAAGCGCGCGAGGATATCCGGGCGATCGAGATAATAGGTGATGCGCCGGAACCCTTCCGCCTCGCATTGCGTGCAGAAGACGCCGGACGAGTTATACAGCCCATACAGCTCGGTATTGTCATGCGGCTTGATCTCGGTCTCGATGGTGAGATCGAAAGCCGCCCCGATGCCAAGCACGGTCAGGCTGTTCTGTACCTCCCGGTAATCTTTCCCGTCCACCAGAAGCCGGTCACCGGACTTGACCGAAAGCAGGGTCAGCGTGGCGCCACCATCAAGCACCAGCGGCGTATCCTCCGCCCCGCCCCGCTCACGCCGACCGACGATCCTGGAAACGACACGGGTTGCAACCTCCCCAAGCTCGAACACCAACTCGATCGTGTCGATCTGGAATGCTGGCGGCTGATAATTCTTCAGATAGATCGGTTGGGGAGCGGCGTTGCGATGATCGGCCATGGTTTCATCAATCCGGTGAACTGCGTCAAGCGTCGACGATAGCGAACGCGCCCACCTGATGCGACCCCCAATCCGATCGCGAATTGCCGCCGCCTGGTTTTAGCCGCCCATGCGGAGGGCGGGTTCGTGGTTGCCTTCAAAGGCGAATTGGGAGGTTATGTTGCCTTCGTCATCCTGCACTCGGACGATACAAGGTGCACGCCGTTGCGCGACCCGGCAGGCCCAATCGACGGCGTCTTCCCGGGCGTCAAAGCTGCCTTCATAGGCGCCCGGGTCAGCAGCAACCCCTGCTTCCTGCTTCTGCACATGCCATTCGTCTAGATAAGGCGCTATCCAAAATATGACGGTCAATCGCGCATTCCCTCTTGCTGTCTCTGAGCTGCAGCAACGGATCCATACGCTGATGGTTCCCCGAAGCCGCGATCAGCTGTTAAGGGCAGGTCATAGTCGAATGCGGTGACAGTTTTTAGACCGGGCAGCCACCGGAAACATCAAATATTGGCGGCGACAATCTTGATGCCGGTAACGATCAGATCCTTGCTCGCGGACTGATTCTTGACGATCCCTGAAATCTCCACCCGGACGTGGAGTTCGCGGATATGGGACACGCCATTGCGGCTCAGTAAGCCCTGCATTTTGTCGTGAAGCTTCTTAAGTGCGTCTGCCTTCTCGGCATAGGCGACGCAGCGTTCCTTGCCTGAAGATGCGGCGAGCATAAGTTCGACCACGGTATCACCCGTCGACGAGATCCGGTCCCGGATCTCCTCAATCTCTCCGTCTATGGTCTTGACAGCTTCCATACCCAGGGGTGTTCCGTCACCAGCCGACGTGCGCTGAAAAATCGGCGCATGTAAGCGAGCAAACTGTTAGCTCGAATGTTATGCCGATCGCGACCATCGCCTCCGTACCCAAAGTATTATTCCACTGTCAGCACTTCGGCCCGCACGACGCCCGGCAATCTGTGAAGAAATCCCCGGCTCGGCGTCAAGTTACTCGATTGAGTGAGGTTTGATAAGGAAAATCAGATCGTTCGAACGACGCCTTCACCTAGATGCATAAAATAACCGGGAGTTCGGATTCCAAATTGGCCGCGAAACCTAAGGGGCAAGCGTCTAAACGCACCTGCCTTAAGCGACATTGGATACCTTCTTTAGCGCAATCGCAATGCTGGCATCGGCTATT
>CAIZEE010000747.1 GCA_903931835.1 uncultured Elstera sp. | reverse complement strand
GTCCGAAATCGTCGCGATCTGCATGGAGGACGGCTTCGACGATCTCGACGCCCCGGTGCTGCGCGTCTGCAACGACGACGTGCCGATGCCCTATGCCGCCAATCTGGAAAAGGCGGCGCTGATCAACAGCGCAAGGATCCTGGCGGCCGTGCGTAAGGTCTGCAATCGCTAGAACGAAACGCCTCCTCCCTGTCGGGCTACGGCATTCACACATCTTGGTTGCATCGGCTTTTGATGTCTGATTCGTTGTCCTGAGCGATCAGGAGGACGGATATGGATATTGGGCTGGGCCGGTTTGGTGATCGGCGCCTGGAAAAAGGGGGGCCTTTTTGCTGGGCCGGTTGGTTGAGCAGGGCGGTCGCGGGCTTTGCGTCCGACGTCTGGGCGGCAGTCGGGCTGGCGAGATTCGGATCACGCGTTTCCTGCGCAATAGTGCGGTGAGCGTTGGCGAGATGGTGATGGAGGCAGCGTCGCGGACTTCGCGGCGCTGTCTTGGCCGGGATGTTCTGGTGATCCAGGACACGACAGTGCTGCGATCGAGTGGCGGCGGCGGCGACTATCTGCACGCAGCAGTTGCGCTGGATGAAGCCGACGGGGCAATCCTGGGCTTGGTGGATGGCTGTTTCCTGAGCCGCACGGCGGGTCGCAAGGCGGGTCGGCGCGCTCTTCCGATTGAAGAAAAGGAGAGCTTTCGTTGGCTTGAAGAGGCCGACCAAGCCGCTTCGGTCTGCGCGGGCGCGACCCGGATTACCATCGTTGCCGACCGGGAAAGCGACATTTACGAGGCTTTTGTCCTGCGGCCACAGGGCACCGATCTGTTGATCCGCGCGGCGCAGGACCGCAGCCTTGCCGACGGTGGCAAGCTGTTCGCGGCGCTTGATGCGCTGCCCTCTGCGGGACAGGCAAAGCTCGATGTGCCGGCCGCCCCCGGCCGCCGCGCCCGCACGGCGAACCTGGCCCTGCGCTTTGCCACAATGACGCTGGCCCGACCCAGCCGGAGCCACGGCGCAGGTTTGCCCGACGTGGTGGAAATGCGCCTGATCGACGTGCGCGAAATGGCCCCGGCGGACACGGTTGCGCCGATCCACTGGCGACTGCTGACCACGCGTCCGGTGCGCGATGCGGCCGAGGCATGGGCCATTGTCGAGCTTTATCGTCGTCGCTGGGCGATCGAGCAGTTGTTCCGCACGCTGAAGACGCAAGGCTTTGATGTTGAAGGCTTGCGGATCGAGCACCCGGAACCGCGCGACAAACTGGTCACCGCCGCCCTGATCGCGGCGGTCGCTGTCCAGCAACTCGTCCATGGCCGCGATGGCGACAGCGGACGCCTGCGCCCGTCGACCGATGTCTTCGAGCCGGACGACCTCCCGCTCATCGAGGCCTGGTGCGCAAAGCTTGAGGGAAAGACCCAGCGGCAGAAAAACCCACACCCAAAAGGCTCGCTCGCCTACGCAGCATGGGTCTGCGCGCGCCTCGGAGGATGGACCGGGTACTACGGAAAACCCGGTCCGGTCGTCATGCTCAACGGATGGCTCGAAATGCAGGCATCCAAACGCACATGCCATCTCCTCAAAGCTCAGCGCAATGTGTGAATCAGGTAGCCCGCAAGCGGGAGGGGCCGCGAGACTTGGTGGCTTTGCCACTTCGTCGCAGCGGGGTGGAGCCGCAGGTCTGAAACGCGTCTCTACCTAGCCAGCCTTCCAGCAAATCTTAAGCTTTGGCCGTCATCAGGGATGCGGAGGCCAACCGCGATGCATCCCTGGCGCGTTCGATTGCCATTGTCGCTGATGTCGTTACGCGGCGATTGCCGTGGCAACGTGGCGCTGGAATATGCCTTTGTCGGGCCCCCCTTTCTCGCGCTGCTGACCGGCGTGCTCTACATCGCGCTGGCCGATGTCGGGCAATCGGGGCTGGAG
>CAIZEE010000746.1 GCA_903931835.1 uncultured Elstera sp. | reverse complement strand
ATGCGCCGCGTCGCTGGCCGAGACCGCGCGCAAATATCCAGAGCCCTGATCACTACGCGGCAGGCGCGCCGACCTGCCGGTACGGATCGGCATTGGCAAAGGCCTCCAGCTTCTCGCATTCCGCCATGATGCGCGTCACGGTCGGGATGTCGGCGACCTCGATCTTGAAGACGCGCATCACCACGATGATGCTGGCGACGCAGATATCCGCGATGGTGACCTGATCGCCGTGACAGAACTTGCCCGTCTCCGCCTCCGCCGCCAGGCGCTGCTCCATCGCCTGCAATCCGGTGGTGAACCATTGCGTCTGCCAGTCGCGCCAATCGGCATCGTCGAAACGGCCGGCTGATTGTAGATATTTCTTCACGCGCGGGGTGACGAAGGGGTGCGTGTCCGCTGCCGCCATCAGCGCAATCGATCGCACCCGCGCCCGGTCATGCAATCCGGTTGGCAGCAAGGCCGGCTTCGGCTGCGCCTCCTCCAGAAACTCCAAGATCGCAAGCGACTGCGTCAGCGGCGTACGCGTCTCGCCCGGAGCCGTATCGATCATCGCGGGCAATCCACCCAACGGATTGATCTTCAGGAATTCCGGGCTGCGTTGCTCGCCCGCATCGACATTGATGAATTTCTCGGTGGCAGTGAGCCCCTTGAACGCCAGTGCCACACGCACCCGATAGGTCGCTGACGTGCGCCAGAAGGAATAGAGCTCGAAACGGGGCGGGGTGGTCATGGGTGGAGTTCCTTGTAAGGGAGCGGCGAGCTATTTGGGCGACTCACATGCCTTCTTCGCCGCCAGCAGGAATGTCGGATTATGGTCATGGAAGAAGCTGTAAAGCGGATCGTAATCGGCGCCGCCATAGCCGGTATGGGAAATCGTCAGCCGGACCGATCCGTCATCCCTTGGATCAACCGCGACGATTTGCACGATGTTGGCATAGAGTTTGGAGCCCGTCACGATGGGCGGGACTTGCTGGTTGCGTAGGACCAGCAGGCGTTCGGGTAGATAGGCGATGATCTGGTGGCGAATGTTGCCCTCATCGCCGAGCTTCGCGGCGTCGAACAGGCCTTCTTCGATCACGCCGCCATTTCTGAGCTCGACATGCACCAGCGGAATTCCGCTCGCCTTCAGCGTCGCCTCATCCGTCAGGCGCTTCCACACGCAGGCGGCTTTTCCGTGAATATCGATGGATTGCTGCAAGACGCGGTCGCCATTGGCCTCCGTGAAGGAGCTATCATGTACTTGTGCGCGCGCTAGGCTTGGTATCGCGAATAGCGTGGCTGCGAATGCGATCAATCCTGCTTTCACCATCGTTCACTCCCCTAACGATGTGGCTTTTTGAATGATAGGCGACAGGTGAGGTTTCATCCAGCGCCGGTTGGTTTTTGCAACTGCCTTCAACATGCGGTGCCGTACTATAAAGTAGGAAAAGCAACGACTGGAGCTCATGTGACAACGGCAATTCTGACGACCAGGGGACAGATCACGATCCCCGTCGCGATACGTGAAGCGCTCGGGATCGCAGCCGGCGACCGGGTTGAGTTTGTCGAGATCGCATCTGGTCGTTATGAGATCATTGCGGCTACACGGTCGATTACGGCCATGAAGGGGATGTTCGGCAAACCGGCTAGGTCGATGTCGATCGAGGGGATGAACCGCGTCATCATGCGGCAAGGTGCATCGGCAAATGGCGAGGCAAAGTGATCGGGCTCGATACCAACGTCAGGTGCGGTACATCATGCCATCGGCGACCGGATGGGGCATGACGCTGATATCATGACCGCTGACCTGCCGGCCGCTACTCCAAACCGCACACTCCCTACCATCTTCGTCGACGCCGATGCCTGTCCCGTACGCGACGAGGTCTACCGGGTCGCCACCCGTGTCGGATTGTCCGTGCATGTCGTGGCCAATGGCTCCCGACCGATCCGCCCGCCCGGCCTGCCCAATGTTGCGATGGTGATCGTTGGCGACAGCATGGATGCAGCGGATGACTGGATCGTCGAGCGTATTCAGGCGACCGACATCTGCGTCACCAACGATATTCCGCTGGCTGCACGCTGCCTCGACCGCCAAGCCTTCGCGCTGGGGTTTACGGGCAAAGTGTGGACGGCAGCCAATATCGGTAGTGCTCTGGCGGGGCGGGAGATCAGCCGGCATATGCGCGAGATGGGGTTTGAATCAGGCGGCGGCCGCCCGATGGAGAAGGCTGACCGGTCGCGCTTTCTAAGCGCGCTCGACAATACCGTCGTGGCGGCATGCCGCGCGTTGAAGCGTT
>CAIZEE010000745.1 GCA_903931835.1 uncultured Elstera sp. | reverse complement strand
CCACAGGGCACTGCCGGACAACCCCAAGCTTTGCAGCTACGACGGCTACTGGCGTGAGCGAGGTGCTTTGGACAGCGACCAATATGGCTTTCTATTTCCGCCCATTAGCGCCTGCAAGGGCCGGCACAACGCGCGTGAAAGGACCAAGCTCGCGATCCTGGACGGTGTTCGTGAGGTTGGGCTGGCTGCGGGGAAACGGTTGGCCGAGGCGACGTGCCTGGAGTGTCACGGGGCTCACGACACATCACGCAGGGCGCCCGCGTTTTCGGCCATCGCCTTGAGGCGAAGGGTAACCGCCGCCGCGTCTCTCTTCACCCCTCGATGGTGTTATTCGAGCGGATCACCATGCCAAGGTCGGCACCGGTGATGGCGGAGTCGCAGGCCGAGACGGAGGCCCCGCTCGATGCCCCTGCAGCTACTGCTCGTCGCTGGTCGAGTTAGCAGCTCAATCGAGGGTCCGCCTAAATCTCAACAGCGCCAGGACCGAGAAAGCTGGCACAAAGGCCGTGAGTACCGCGAACTCGAAACCGATCTCGCTCCAGTTCGCGCCCTTGAGCATCACGGCGCGCACGACGCGCAGGAAATGAGTCATGGGCAGGAGATTGCCGATGTCCTGCGCCCACATCGGCATACCGTGGAACGGGAACATAAAGCCCGACAACAGGAGCGACGGCAGGAAGAAGAAGAAGGTGAGCTGCATCGCCTGCATCTGCGTCCGCGCCAGCGTCGAGAAAGTGTAGCCGAGCAGCACCAGCCCCAGAACGAAGATGAGAATGCCCGCGACGAGCATCGACAGGTCGCCGACGAACGGCACATGAAACAGCAGCCTTGAGGCGCCCAGAATGACGACGACCTGGACTCCGCCGACGACGAAATAGGGCAGCACCTTGCCGAGCATGATCTCCAGCCCGTTGGCCGGCATGGCGAGCAGGTTCTCCATCGTGCCGCGCTCGACCTCTCGGGTGAGCGCGATCGAGGTCATCATGATCATGGTCATTTGCAGGATCACGGCGAGCAGTCCCGGCACGATGAAATACTGCGAAATACCGTCGGGGTTGTAGCGTTTGTGCACGATGATCGAGAGCTGCTGATCCTGCATCCCCGCGGCCTCGAGCTCTTTGCCCTGCTCGCGCAAGAGCGCGCGGTTGGCGATGTTGTTGAGCGCCCCGACCGCGCCACTCGCCGCCGCGGGGTCGGTCGCGTCCGCCTCGACCAGGATTTGCGGCTTGTCACCGCGGTCGACGCGAACACCGAAATCACTCGGAATGATCACGAGAAAGGACACGCCCCCGCTCTGGATCAGCCCCTCGGCATCGGCATCCGTCTTCGGCCGCGCCACGAACCGGTAGTAGTTCGACACCTCGAGCGCCGAGACGATGGCGCGCGAATAATGGTCCTGTCCCGTCACGAGCAGCGCCGCGTCGAGCCGCTTCGGATCGGTGTTGATCGCGTAGCCGAACAGGACGAGCTGGAGGATCGGCACGCCGAGCATCATCGCAAAAGTGATACGGTCGCGCCGCATCTGGACGAATTCCTTCGCCAGAATCGCCCCCAGCCGGACGAAGAAGAGACCGATCATGCCGCCCTCGTCTGCGAATTCCCGTTCTGCGCGCTCATGAAGTGGATGAACACGAGAT
>CAIZEE010000744.1 GCA_903931835.1 uncultured Elstera sp. | reverse complement strand
GACGCCTATTTCCTGAAAACCAAGGAAATCGTCGCGCAGCATGGCGACCAGACGGTCACCTATGTCGTGTTCATGCGACGGCCGGTGATCTTCACCCCAAAGCTCGCGGTCGACTGGCTGAATTCGGTGGCAGCGGCGCGCGGCGCCACGATCAAGATCGAGATGACCCATGCCGAGGGCGAGTGGGTGGGTGCGGGGCAGCCGCTGCTCTATATCACCGGCTCGTTCTTCCATCTGGTCGACCTTGAGACGCAATTGCTGCAACGGATCGGCCCACCCTGTGTCGCCGCCTATAACGCCTTTAGAATGTGCGTGGACCTGCCGAAAGTGGCGTTTCTCGCCATGGATGCGCGTCACTGCGCCGGCCAGGAAATGGCCGAGATGATGGCCTATGCCGCGCATGTCGGGTCGGATGCGGCGCGCGCTGCGGTCGGCGCTGTCGGCTTTATCGGCAACGCCAATAGCGCCACCTCGGCCTATTTCGGCCAGAAGAGCGGGCTCGGCACCATGCCGCATGCGCTGATCGGTTATGCCGGGTCGACGGTGCGCGCGGCTGAAATGTATCGCGAGACCTTCCCCGATAGCGATCTGGTCGTGCTGGCCGATTATTTCGGCCTCGAAATCACCGATTCGCTGGCCGTCTGCCGGCGCTTCCCGGATCTGGCCGCTGCCGGCCGCCTCAGCCTGCGCCTCGACACCCATGGCGGCCGGTTTGTCGAGGGGCTGGACACGTCGTTGAGCTATGCCGTGTTGGAACGCCATGCGCCGCAGGCGATCTTGGGCTATCGGACGGAGGCTGATCTGAAGCATCTGGTTGGCACCGGCGTGACTGCGGCGGCCCTGTTCCATCTGCGCGAGACGCTCGACAAGGCGGGCTTCCCCAAGGTGAAGATTATCGCGTCGAGCGGCTTCAACCCGGCCAAATGTAAGGTGATGGCGGTGGCCAACGCGCCGGTCGATGTGATCGGTACGGGAAGCTACCTGCCCGATGTCTGGTCGGAAACCTATGCGACCGCCGACATCATTTCCTATGACGGCAAACCGATGGTCAAAGCCGGCCGCGAGTTCCTGTTAAGAAAGTAACCGACCCCGTGACTTTGCGCTTTTACAACTCCGCGACCCGCCGCAAGGAGGTCTTCGAGCCGCGCCATCCTGGCCGGGTGTCGATGTATGTCTGCGGCCCGACCGTCTATGATCTGGCGCATATCGGCAATGGAAGGACCTTCGTCAGTTTCGATCTGGTCTACCGTCTGCTGGCCCATGAATACGGCCGGGACAATGTCGTCTTCGTGCGCAACATCACGGATGTCGAGGACAAGATCAATCAGGCCGCCGCCGATCGCGGCATCTCGATCCGGGAATTGACGACAGAGACAGAAGCCGCGTTTCTGGAAGACATGGGCGTGCTCGGCGTGTCACCGCCGACCTATGCCCCGCGTGTCACCGACTCGATCCCGGCGATCATCGCGATGATCGAGGCGCTGATCGCGCACGGCCACGCTTATGAGGCGGAAGCGCATGTGCTGTTCCAGGTCGATAGCTTTGCCGAATACGGCGCGCTGTCGGGCCGCTCGGTCGAGGATATGATCGCCGGTGCGCGTATCGACGTAGCGCCGTTCAAGCGCTCGCCGGCCGATTTCGTACTCTGGAAGCCGTCCCCGCCGGAACTCCCCGGCTGGGACAGCCCATGGGGCCGCGGACGACCTGGCTGGCATATCGAATGCTCGGCGATGATCGAGGCGGTGCTGGGTCCGGCCTTTGGCGACACGATCGATATCCATGCCGGCGGCAACGACCTGATCTTTCCGCATCACGAAAACGAATTGGCGCAGAGCGCCTGCGCGCATGGTGGGGCTGCGCTTGCGAAATTCTGGCTGCATTCCGGCATGCTGACGGTCGAGGGCGCCAAGATGTCGAAAAGCCTCGGCAATTTCCTGACCGTTCAGGATGTGCTGAGCTGGGGCATCCCGGGCGAGGCGATCCGCTATTACATGCTGAAGACGCATTACCACTCGCCGATGGATTGGACCAAGGCGGGGTTGGGCTTGGCGTGGAAGGAACTCGACCGATTCTACAATCTGCTGCGCCAGGTTGGACCGGCTGCGTTTGAGCATGCCGAGCCGCCCGAGGCGTTTCTGGCGGCGCTGGCGGATGATTTGAACACGCCCGGCGCTTTGGCGGTACTGCATGACGTGGCGGGGCAGGCCAATAGTGCTGAGGGTGCGGAGAAGGACAGGCTCGCGGCGCAAATTCGGGCGGCGGGTGCCGTGCTCGGCATCCTGCAAAGCAATGTCGCCGCGTGGTTCACCGGCAGCATCACCGATGGCGATGCGATCGAGGAGCGGATCAACGCCCGCAACCAGGCGCGCAAGGACCGGGATTTCGCCACGGCTGACCGGATCCGCGATGAGTTGCTTGCCGAGGGCATCGTGTTGGAGGATGGTCCAACCGGTACGATTTGGCGGCGGGCAAGCTGATGGCACAGGAACGCGTCTATCTGTTCGACACGACGCTGCGCGACGGCGCGCAGACGCAGGGCGTCGATTTCTCGGTTGCCGACAAGCTGGCGATCGCCCGCTCGCTCGACCGCATCGGCATTGACTACGTTGAAGGCGGCTGGCCCGGCGCTAATCCGACCGATGACGATTTCTTCGCCAATCCGCCTGACCTCTCGCACGCCCGCTTCACCGCCTTTGGCATGACCCGGCGTCCGGGGCGCAGCGCGAGCAACGATCCGGGTCTGGCGACACTGATCAACGCCCGCACGCCGGCGGTCTGCATTGTCGGCAAGAGTTGGGATTTTCATGTCGATGTCGCACTCGAAATCCCGCGCGATGAAAACGTCGCGATGATCGCCGAATCGATCGCGCATCTCTCGGCTCTCGGCCGCGAGCCGATGTTCGATGCCGAGCATTTCTTCGACGGCTACAAGGCCAATCCTGCTTATGCCATGGAATGTGCGCTGGCGGCCTATCAGGCCGGAGCCCGCTGGGTCGTGCTGTGCGACACCAATGGGGGTACGCTGCCGCATGAGGTGGAGCGGATCGTGGGCGAGGTGACAAAGCACATCCCGGGCGACCATCTCGGCATTCATTGCCACAACGACACGGAAAACGCGGTCGCGAATTCGCTGGCCGCAGTCCGTGCCGGCGTCCGGCAGATCCAGGGCACGATCAACGGCCTCGGCGAACGCTGCGGCAATGCCAATATGATGTCGCTGCTGCCAACACTGATGCTAAAAATGGGCTATCAGACCGGTGTAGACGACGCAGGCCTGACCCATCTGGTGCAGCTCTCGCGCTCGCTCGATGAACGCTTGAACCGCGCACCCAACCGCCATGCGGCCTATGTCGGTGAGAGCGCCTTTGCCCATAAGGGCGGTCTGCATGTCTCGGCGATCGAGAAGGATCCGCGCACCTACGAGCATATTCCGCCCGAGCTGGTCGGCAATACACGGCATATCCTGGTGTCGGATCAGGCCGGGCGCTCCAACATCGTCAATCGCTGCCGCGAGATCGGCATCGAGATATCGCCCGATTCGCCCCGCATCGGCGCATTGGTCGATCTGGTCAAGACACGCGAATATGAGGGCTATGCCTATGACGGGGCGGAGGCCAGCTTCGAGCTACTGGCCCGCCGCCTGACCGGCGAAGTGCCCGAGTATTTCAACGTCCGCGCCTTCCGCGTCATCGATGAGCGCCGCTGGAACGCCAAGAATGAGATCGTGACGCTATCGGAAGCGACGGTCAGGATTGAGGCGGCCGGCGAGCTGTTGTTAACGGTCGCGGAGGGCAACGGCCCGGTGAACGCGCTGGACGGGGCGCTGCGTAAGGCGCTGATGCCGATCTACCCGGAATTGGCCGAGATCAAGCTGGTCGACTATAAGGTGCGCATCCTGACGCCGAGCGAGGGCACCAAGGCGGTCACCCGCGTGATGATCGAAAGCCAGGATGCCAGCGGCACACGCTGGTCGACGGTCGGCGTGTCGGCCAACGTTATCGACGCGTCGTTTTTGGCGCTGCACGACGCGATCTCGTTCAAGCTCTTCCGTCAGCAGCAATTGACGCTCGCCCAAAGCAATTGAACCAACCGGCGATCATCCTGGTCGAACCGCAACTGGCCGAGAATATCGGCACGGCGGCCCGCGCCATGCTCAATTTCGGCCTGACCCGGATGCGGCTGGTCAATCCGCGCCCGAATTGGCCGAGCGACCGTGCGACCGAAGTGTCGTCGGGGGCCGGCAGCGTGCTGGAGAACGCCGAGGTATTCCGCTCGATCGCCGATGCCGTCGCCGATTGCCGGGTTGTCTACGCAACCTCCGCCCGTCCGCGCGATATGGTCAAGGAAGTGGTGACGCCGCGTCTCGCCGCCGCTGAACTGCGCCAGCACGAAGCCGCCGATATTCCCTGCGGCATCTTGTTCGGGCCGGAGCGGACCGGGCTGCTGAACGACGATATCGCGCTTTGCGACCGCGTGATCACCGTGCCGCTCAACCCGAAATTCTCGTCGCTCAATCTGGCGCAGGCGGTCTTGCTGGTCGGATATGAGTGGTATCAGGCAGCCGGTGCGCCGCCCCCCGACACCTTCCGCTATGGCGACGCTGCCCCCGCCGACAAGCTCCATCTGATGAGCTTCACCAGCCGGCTCGAAGCCGAGCTCGACGAATGCGGGTTCCTGCGCAATTCGCATATGCGCCCGACCATGGTCCGCAACATCCGCGCGATGTTCGGCCGCGCCAGCCTGACCGATCAGGAGGTGCGCACGCTGCATGGGATATTGACTGAGTTGGTGACCAAGCGGCTTAAGCCATGAGCAGGTCAGGGTTGCTCAGGCATTGCAGCGTAAACAAATTGACACGGCGCGAACCGTGGCTATAGTGCGCGTTCCCAAAAACACAGGTACGCCTGTGCTGATCCATTCCGATCTGTGAGACGCAATGACGAAGCGTACCGAGTCTAAGTACAAGATTAACCGCCGCCTGGGTGTAAACCTGTGGGGCCGCGCCAAGTCGCCGCTGACCAAGCGCGAGTATGGTCCGGGCCAGCATGGCAAGCGGCGCAAGAAGCCGACCGATTACGGCACGCAGCTGATGGCCAAGCAGAAGCTCAAGGGCTATTACGGCAATATCAGCGAGCGTCACTTCCGCAAGCTGTATGCGGAGGCTGTGCGCCGCCGTGGCGACACTGGCGAGAATCTGATCGAGTTGCTGGAACGCCGCCTCGACGCCGTGACCTATCGTCTGAAGTTCGCAGCGACCCCGTTCGCCGCTCGTCAGCTGGTCAATCATGGCCATCTGCTGGTGAACGACCAGAAGGTCAATATCGCTTCCTACCAGGTGAAGGATGGCGATCTGATCCAGCTGCGCTCGAAGGCGAAGAACATGGGCGTGGTTCTTGAGGCCACTCAGTCGAACGAACGCGACGTGCCGGACTACCTCGAAGTCGACCATCAGGCGATGAAGGGCAAGTTCATCCGCGCACCGAAGCTGAGCGACGTGCCGTATCCGGTTCAGATGGAACCGAACCTCGTCATCGAATTCTACTCGCGTTAATCGCGCGGGTTGAAACAAGAAAAAGGGCGCTTCGGCGCCCTTTTTTATTGCCCCTCGCAAAAAGGGGGAGGCTACTTCCCCTTGTACTTGAACGATGACGCGACCGCCTTCATCGCGCGCTGATGGCGTTCGCCGGCATCGGGCGGCGGGATGTCGCCCGGGCCGATGCCGATCGTTTTCAGGACTTCTTCGCCGCTCTTCGGCGTGCCCTTGCGGCGCGGCTGGGCGACCGGGATATTCTCTCCCAGCGCATCGACCAGCTTGTCCATCAGATCCTTCGGCACTTGCTTGACGGGGGCCGGCCTCAACTCTTCGCTTCTAAGATCGGCCGGGCTCATCTTGTTCATTGCCTTTTCGACCGCATGGAACAGGATGCCGTTCAGAAACGGGGCGACCAGGGCGCGCAGCAGCTTGTCGTCGCGATTGCAGAGGCCGAGCAGCACGCGGGCTGCTGCCTGCTTATCGCCGCGCCCGAGCGCGATCGCCTGGCGGATATTGTAGTCGAGGTCGTCGCTGCGCATGGGTTACTTTCCCTTCGTGATTAGGCTGCGGTGCCGCCGACCGTCAGCCCGTCCAGCAGCAGCGTCGGTTGACCGACGCCGACCGGCACATGCTGGCCGTCTTTGCCGCATGTGCCGATGCCGCTATCCAACGCTGAATCATTGCCGATCATCCGCACCTTGGTCAGGCAGTCCGGGCCATTGCCGATCAAGGTGGCACCCTTGACCGCCGGCCCGATCTTGCCGTCTTCGATCAGATACGCCTCAGATGCCGAAAAGACGAACTTTCCTGACGTGATATCGACCTGGCCGCCGCCGAAATTCACGGCATAGAGGCCGCGTTTGACCGAGGAAATGATCTCACCCGGCTCGCGGTCGCCAGATAGCATGATCGTGTTGGTCATGCGCGGCATGGGCGCGTGGCCATAGGATTGGCGGCGGCCATTGCCGGTCGGGCGCATGCCCATCAGCCGGGCGTTGAGGCGGTCCTGCAGATAGCCCTTCAGAATGCCGTCCTCGATCAGCACGGTGCGCGACGACGGCGTGCCTTCGTCATCAATCGTGATCGAGCCCCTGCGGTCAGGCAATGTGCCGTCATCGACTACGGTGACGCCAGGGGAGGCGACGCGCTGGCCCATCAGACCGGCAAAGGCCGACGTCTTCTTGCGATTGAAATCACCCTCAAGCCCGTGCCCGATCGCCTCATGCAAAAGAATGCCGGGCCAGCCGGCGCCGACGATCACCGGCATTTCGCCGGCTGGTGCCGCAACGGCGTCCAGATTGACCAAAGCCTGGCGCAGCGCCTCATCGACCGAATGATGCCAATGGGCGGGATCGATATACATATCGAAGGGCACGCGACCGCCGGCGCCGTAGCTGCCAGCCTCCATCTTATCGCCATCCCCAACGACAACCGAGACGTTGAGGCGGACCAGCGGGCGGATATCGGCCAGGCGCTGGCCGCCCGAACGCACGATCTGCACGGCACTCCATTCGCCAGACAGCGAAGCCATGACCTGACGCACGCGCGGATCTTTCGCACGCGCATACGCGTCGATATCGGCGAGCAGTTTGACCTTGGTCTCGAATGGGACGGAGGACAGCGGATTGAAATCCCCATAGAGGTGCCGATTGGTGCCGATCGGGCCGACGGCGAGCGATCCGTCATGTCCCTGGCGGACGGCGCGTACGGTCGCCGAGGCGCGCAAGAGTGCCGACTCCGACAATTCGCTGGCGTGAGCATAACCGGTCGCTTCGCCGGAGACGGCGCGCAGGCCGAAGCCCTGGCTCGTGTCAAAGCTGGCGTTTTTCAGACGACCGTCATCCCAGCTGAAACTCTCCGACTGGCTATATTCCAGATACAGCTCGCCGTCATCCATGCCTGACAGCGTGTCATCGACGATGCCGCCGACACGGCCGAGATCAAGGCCGGTCTGGTTGTAGAATAAATCGTCGGTCTTGGTCAGGTCGGACATAGGAAACACCCCTAAACAGGCGAACAGGAATCATAACACGGATTTCTATATAGGCAGCCCGTGATGCGATGCGCACTAGGTGGGGCAAGAATCCGTGTGATCTGTCTTTGTGGCGGCAGTGGGTAGCCAACCTTCGCGCTCGATCAGCTCGGCGGTCAGGCGCTTTAGATCGTCATGTGGCGTGCCGGCGTCGCGCCAACGCGTCCGCTCCGCCGCCATCCGCGTCAGGCGTTCCGACCATTCCGGTCCGATCATCTTTTCCAGATAGCGCCGCAAATGAGCGGCCAGGCCCGGACTGCGCCCGCCAGTCGACACCGTGACCAGCAGATCGCCCCGCCTGATTGTGGATGTTGAATGGAAGTCACAGAACTGGCCTTTATCCTCGACATTGACCAGGGCGCCGCGGGCGCGTGCGAGCGCTACAATCTGACCCGATTGCGCGTCGGAATAATCGCCAACGAACAGAATGGATCGGGCTGGGATGTCGTCTTGCGTTGGCAGGCGAAGGATGAGCCGCGCGCCCGCAGCCGCACTGAGCTCGGGCGTCGGCGCATCAGCAAAGATGCGCAGATCCTGCGGATTGGCTTCATCCAGCAAGGCGATGCGGCGTGCCGCCTCGCGACCATTGCCAATCACCAGCACGGGCAGTTGGCTGAGATCCAGCAGGATCGGATACATCGCCTTACTCCGGAGAGGCCGGCAGGAGGCGTTCGAGATGACCGAGACCGACCCGGTGGCAATAGTCGCCAAACCCTTCGTCCGCCTGCCGCGACGCCGCAAAATCACCGAATAGCGGCTCCAGCGCCGCGCCAAGATCGTCGAAGGGGACCGACTCGGCCAGCTTGAAGTTCAGCCGCGTGCCCTCGAAATCGCCGCCGACATATAGCGCGTAGAAACCGGGTTTGCGGCCGACAATGCCAAGATCGCCGGCATAGGGGCGGGCACAACCATTGGGACAACCGGTGATGCGAACGCTCAGACGTTCCTGCTTTAGCCCGTGTTGGGCCAACGCGGCCAGCACCTGCTCTACGATCGGCGTGCGCACACGCTCCGCCTCGGTCAACGCCTGGCCGCAGCTTGGCAGGGCGACGCACGCGATCGTGCCGCGGTCGACCGGAGTCAAATCTTCCGCCAGTTTCACGCCGTGTTTGCGCAGCATTGCGTCGATCGCCGGGCGGTCTTTTGCATCGATATCCGCCAGCAGCATATCCTGCTGCGGCGAGACGATCGGACGCGGCCTGAAACCCTCAATGACCTCGCGCAGCGCGCTGCGGAAATGTCCGGTTTCGTCATCGACGATGCGGCCGCTTGGTACCGGCACGCCGAGATACAGCTTGCCGTCGCCTTGCTCATGCCAGCCGAGATGATCGACGACCTGGAAGCGTGGCATCGGACGGGCATCGGCCAAGGGGCGGCCCATGCGGATCGACAAATCGGATTTGACCCAATCAAGGCCCCGCGCGTCTATCGTGTATTTCAGGCGCGATTGTTTGCGGTCGGAACGGTTGCCATTGTCACGCTGCAGGCCGATCACCGCCTCTGCCGCCGCCAGCAATTCGTCAGCCTCGATGAAGGCGACCAGCGACGCCAAACGCGGATAGGTGGATGGCTTGTTGTGAGTGGTGCCGAGGCCGCCGCCGACGGCAACGTTGTAGCCCGTAAGCGTCTCGCCTTCGAACAAGGCGATGAAGGCGAGATCGTTGGTCAGCACGTCAATCGAATTGTCGTCGGGCGTGGCAAGGCCGATTTTGAATTTGCGCGGCAGATAAGTGGCGCCATAGAGCGGCTCCGCCTCAGCCGGTTCGCTGGCTGCGATGTCAACACCGTCGACCCAAATCTCGTGATAGGCGCGGCTTCGGGGCAGCAATTTGTTGGACAGCATGGTTGCGTCCTGCTCCAGCCGCCGATGAGCTGCGTCCGAGATCGGCGCCGGTGTCGTGGTCACATTGCGCACGACATCGCCGCAGGCGGCAAAGGTCGTCATCAGCGCGTGATTGATGGTGCCCAATACAGCCGGCAGATCGTGCTTTATCAACCCATGGAACTGCACGCCCTGGCGCGTCGTCAGACGCAGCGAGCCGTGGCCGAATTGCTGCGCCAGATCGTCGAGTACGAGATACTGCTCAGCCGTCAGACGCCCGCCTGGCGCACGCACGCGCGCCATGAACTCATATTCCTTCTCCAGGCCGGCCTGCTTGCGCTCGGTCGCGCTATCGCGATCATAGCCCTGATAAAGCCCATGGAATTTGATCAGTTGATCGTCACCGTTAGCGAACACGGGACCGGGATCAGCCAGCCCTTCCGTCAGGCTGCCGCGTAAGGCATGGCTGCGCTGCTTAATGCCTTCAACGGCGGAGGGTTTGGCTTCGGTCGGGGCCGGGACCTGGGTGGACTGATCCATTACGCATCCAATTATTCGGGTCTCGGGCAAACCTGCCCTTCTCGCGTCTGCACAACATAGAGTGCTCCCTTTGACTTCGAAAGCCCGTAGCGCCATCATGTCGCGCTGGATGCCCCGGAGGACTGTGCTAAGTCGTTGGAACTTGGTGGTCTCAACCGGGCACTGGTCAATCGATCGGGGTGCCCTTGGTATCCACCAAGAAATGGTCGCGAGCGGAGGGATTAATGAAGTTCAAGCATTTTGGCCGTTATCTGCTGACCTTGGCTTTCCTGATACCTGTCTGTCTCGCGTTTTCGTCTGACGTGTTCGCGGCGGTTGGTGCGCCGGAGCCCTGGCAGATGAATATGACCGCAGGTTTTTCGCCAATGAAGGCGCGGTTGAACGAATTCCACGACCTCTTGCTGGTTATCATCAGTCTGATCGTGGTCGTCGTCTTTGTGCTGATGGCCTATATCGCCGTCCGTTTCAACGCCAAGTCCAATCCGGTGGCGAGCACGACCACCCATCACACGCTGCTGGAAGTCGCCTGGACGCTGATCCCGATTCTGATCCTGATGGGCATCGCGATCCCATCCTTCAAGCTTCTGTATTTCCTTGATCGCACGCCCAATGCGGAGATGACGGTCAAGGTTACCGGGCACCAATGGTACTGGTCCTATACCTATGCCGATTCAGGCGCTCTTACTTTCGACAGCACGATTGTCGCCGATGACGATCTGAAGCCGGGCGACCTCCGCCAATTGACCGTCGATAACGCCCTGGTTCTGCCGGTCGGCACGAAGGTTCGTATTCTGGTTGAGTCGACGGACGTGATGCATTCCTGGCTGGTGCCGCCACTCGGCGTGCAGTTATACGCAACCCCGGGCCGAACCAATGAGACCTGGGTCGAGGTCAGCGAGGAAGGCACGTTCTACGGTCAGTGCAATCAGATCTGCGGCATCAATCACGGTTACATGCCGATCATGATCCAGGGCATCGCCAAGGATAAGTTCCCTGCCTGGGTTGAGGCAGCTAAGAAAAAATACGCAAGCACCGACGGCGCCGCGGCCAGCACCCAGCTGGCTGACGCAGCGCCCGTTCGTTAAGCCAACTTAGGAGCGAATACCATGAGCTACGGAGCGGTCGCGGACGATCACGGCCATGAGCATGGCCACCATCCGACCGGTTGGCGGCGCTGGCTGATGTCGACCAACCATAAGGACATCGGCACGCTGTACCTGATCTTCTCGGTTATCGCGGGATTAATCGGCGGCGCGATCTCAGTCGCCATGCGCATTCAACTGGCGCATCCAGGCGGGACACTGATCGGCGATGACCATCAGCTCTATAACGTGCTGATCACCGCCCACGGCCTGATCATGATCTTCTTCGTTGTCATGCCGGCCTTGATCGGCGGTTTCGGCAACTGGTTCCTGCCGATTATGATCGGCGCGCCGGATATGGCCTTTCCGCGCCTCAACAACATCAGCTTCTGGCTGATCGTGCCGGCCTTCCTGCTGCTCGCGACCTCGTCGCTGATTGGCGGTGGTGCTGGTGCCGGGTGGACGATCTATCCGCCGCTTTCAGGGGCAAACGGGCAGCCTGGGCCGGCGATGGATATGGCGATCCTGTCGCTGCATCTGGCTGGTGCGTCCTCGATTCTGGGTGCGCTTAACTTCATTACGACCGTCTTCAACATGCGCGCACCGGGCATGACGCTGCACAAGATGCCGCTCTTCGTCTGGGCTTTGCTGGTGACTGCATTCCTGCTGGTGCTGTCGCTGCCGGTGCTGGCCGGCGCCATCACCATGCTGCTGACCGACCGTAACTTCGGCACGGGCTTCTTCGATCCGGCCCAGGGCGGCGATCCGGTGCTGTTCCTGCACCTGTTCTGGTTCTTCGGCCATCCCGAAGTCTACATCATGATCCTGCCGGCCTTCGGCATCATCAGTCACGTCGTCTCGACCTTCTCCAAGAAGCCTGTATTCGGCTATCTCGGCATGGCCTACGCCATGATCGCGATCGGCGTGGTCGGTTTCGTCGTCTGGGCGCACCATATGTACATGGTCGGAATGGACGTCGATACCCGGGCTTATTTCACGGCGGCGACCATGGTCATCGCGGTGCCGACCGGGGTTAAGATCTTCTCCTGGCTTGCCACGATGTGGGGTGGCTCGATCGAGTTTAAAACGCCGATGCTGTTTGCTTTCGGCTTCATCTTCTTGTTCACCATCGGCGGCGTGACCGGTGTTGTGCTGGCCAATGCAGGCATGGATGTGGCGTTGCACAACACCTATTACGTGATCGCGCATTTCCATTATGTGCTGTCGCTGGGTGCTGTGTTCGGCATCTTCTGCGGCTTCTATTACTGGATTGGCAAGATGAGCGGCCGGCAATACCCCGAATTGCTCGGCAAGATCCATTTCTGGACCTTCTTCATCGGCGTCAATCTGACCTTCATGCCGATGCATTTCTTGGGGCTGGCCGGTATGCCGCGCCGTATCCCTGACTATCCCGATGCGTTCTCCGGCTGGAACGAGGTTGCCTCGATCGGCGCCTATATCTCCTTCGCCTCGACCATCCTGTTCGTCTTCATCGCCCTCTACACGCTTACTCGCGGCAAGCGAATTGCCGAGAATCCCTGGGGGGAGGGTGCGACCACGCTGGAATGGACAGTGTCATCGCCGCCGCCGTTCCATACGTTCGAGGAACTGCCGAAGATCGTATGATGATGCGATTGGCGAATATCGATAAAGGGTCTGCATCGTGAGTGATGCATCCGCATTGTTCGAGACGGCCGGTGCGCAAGCGCCGGCCGGTCCGGCCATTCGGCCGATGTCGGCGCCGGGCGATTTCCTCGCCCTGCTGAAGCCCCGGGTCATGTCGCTGGTCGTGTTCAGCGCTATCGCCGGCATGCTGCTGGCGCCCGGGCATCTGCATCCGATCTTGTTCTTCACCTCCGTGCTGTGTATCGCGGTTGGGGCCGGGGCAAGCGGCGCTATTAATATGTGGTATGACCGCGACATCGACGCGATCATGACGCGAACCGCCAAACGGCCTCTGCCGTCGGGCCGGATCGCACCGGAAGAGGCGCTCGCCTTCGGCGTCATACTGGCCGGCGGTTCGGTTATTATCATGGGCCTGGCGCTCAATGTCGTGGCGGCAGCCCTGCTGGCGCTTGCAATCGGTTTTTATGTCTTCGTCTACACGGTCTGGCTGAAGCGCCGGACGCAACAGAATATCGTCATTGGCGGAGCCGCCGGCGCCTTTCCGCCGATGATCGGCTGGGCGGCCATGTCCGGTGAGGTAAGCCTCGCCTCGATCGTGCTGTTCGCCATTATCTTCGCCTGGACGCCGCCGCATTTCTGGGCGCTCGCACTTTACCGGTCCGAAGATTACGGGCGGGCCGGCATTCCGATGATGCCGAATGTCGCCGGCCATAAGGAAACCAAGCGGCAGATGCTGCTTTATACGCTGCTGCTGGTGCCGCTATCGCTGGCGCCATTCTTCATGGGGATTGTCGGCCCGTTATACGGCGTCGTTGCCTCACTGCTCGGCCTGTTGTTCATCGCCTGCGCCGTGCGCGTGTTGATCGACCATACCGGTTCGGACAAGCCGGCCAAGCAGATGTTCGGGTACTCTATCCTGTATCTGTTCCTGCTCTTCGCCTTGATGATGGTCGACCGGACAGCCGGAGTGGTGGCGTAATGTCAGAGCCGACGCCAACAGCAGGCGATGCCGAAAAAATCCGGCAGCAACGCCTGCGCAGCCGCAATCTGGCTCTGTTCTGCTCGCTTCTCGCGGTCTGTGTGCTGTTCTTTGCGATCACCATCGTGCAGCTCAGTAAGGCTGGTCATCTATGACCCGGCACATGCGCATTCTGGTTGCCGGCGGCGTTGTCGCCAGCCTGATGCTGGTGCTGGCCTTCGCATCCGTGCCACTGTATCGCAAATTTTGTCAGGTCACCGGCTATGGCGGAACCACGCAGCGTGCCGAAGTCGCCCCTGGGGAGACCGGTAGCCGCACCATCACCGTGCGCTTCAACACGACGGTCAATCCTGGCCTGCCGTGGCGTTTCTTTCCCGATCAGCAAAGTGTAACGGTCAGGCTCGGTGAAAGCACGCTCGCGAGTTTCACCGCCGCCAATAAGAGTGCGTCGCCCGTTACCGGTCAGGCGATGTTCAACGTCACACCGCTCAAGGCCGGCAGTTATTTCGACAAGACGCAATGTTTTTGCTTTACCGAGCAAACGCTGGCCGGGGGTGAGACGGTACATATGCCGGTCTCGTTCTTCATCGATCCGGCAATTGCTCAAGACCATAATCTCGATGACGTCGATACGATCACCCTGTCTTACAGCTTCTTCCGTAAGCCGGGCGACAAGTCCGACGTGACCAACTAGGACCCCGCTTAAGAAGGACCCAAGCCATGGCCGCCACCGACCATCACTCCGACCACGCCCCAGCCCATCCCTACCATCTGGTTGATCCGAGCCCCTGGCCCATTTTGGGCGCTATTTCGGCCGGCACCATGGCGGTAGGCGCCGTCCTGTTTATGCATGGCGAGGGCCCCTTGCTCCTAATCGTCGGCTTTCTGTTCGTGCTGGCTTGCATGTTCGTGTGGTGGCGGGACGTCATCAAGGAAGGCCCGGCGCATCATAACCCGATCGTTCAGATCGGCCTGAAATACGGCATGACGCTGTTCATCTCATCCGAGGTGATGTTCTTCGTCGCCTTCTTCTGGGCGTTCTTCGATATGAGCCTGTACCCCAGGGAAGCGATCGGCGGCATCTGGCCACCGGCTAATATCAAGACCTTCGACCCGTTCCATCTGCCGCTGCTGAACACGCTCATCCTGTTGCTGTCCGGCACGACGGTCACCTGGGCGCATCATTGCGTGCTGCACAACAACCGCAAGGGCCTGATCACCGGTCTGGTCTTCACCGTCCTGCTCGGCATGTCCTTCACCACGCTTCAGGCGATCGAATACGGCGAAGCCGCGTTCAGCTTTAAGGATGGCATCTATCCGTCGACCTTCTTCATGGCGACCGGTTTCCACGGCTTCCATGTCATTGTCGGTACGATTTTCCTGGCCGTTTGCCTGATCCGCGCGATCCGGGGCCAGTTGTCGGACAAGCACCATATCGGCCTTGAAGCGGCCGCCTGGTACTGGCATTTCGTTGACGTGGTCTGGCTGTTCCTGTTCGTCTGCATTTACTGGTGGGGTGGTGCCGTTACGGCGGCTCCGCATATCGCCGGGTAGGTCGCGAGACACAGTCCTTACGCTTCGAGTCAGGGACAGATATGGCGCGGCATCTGTCCCTGATACTCGGCAGCTTTGTTGTTTTGGTCATGCTGGGCGTCCTGTTGACGCTCGGCACCTGGCAAATCCAGCGGCTTTATTGGAAGCTTGACCTGATCGAAGCGCGGCGCGTCGCGCTTCAAGCGCCGCCGCTTCTCCTCACCGCCAAAGATCTATCCGCTGAACGCGTGGCCTTCCTGCCAGATTTCCAGCGCGTCACCGTTTCCGGCACTCTGTTGAACGATCACGAGTTTTATCTGGCCTCCCAGTTTCACGGCGACCAGAGCGGCTGGCATGTCGTGACACCGCTGCGCCTTGAGGATGGCGGCGCCGTGCTGATCGATCGCGGATTTGTGCCGCCGGATCATAAATTGCCGCAGACGCGCAGCGCCGGCCTTGCCACCGGACCGGTTAGCGTTACGGGAATCCTGCGTCATCCCCATGGTCCGGGCTTTTTTACGCCGGCGAATCAGCCGCACGACAATGTGTGGTTCCTGATCGACCCGGCGGCGATGGCTCGCCAGGCGGGCATTGACCATCTACCCGATATTGTAATCGACGCTGACAGCACGCCGAATGACGGTGGCTTCCCGATCGGCGGGCAGACTCAGACGACGCTCGATAATCCGCATCTGCAATACGCCATCACCTGGTATGGCTTGGGCGGGTTGCTGCTCATCATTTATCTGGTCTATTGCCGGCGCTATATCATCGATCGCAGGCAAGCTTAGACCGGCTCGCCCCTTGATGTTCGGCTGTTTCGCTAGCATCTTGAGCGGCGCTACCTATTGAAAAGAGAGTGCTGGCTACGTGATGGCCGGTCGAGGGATTGCTGGATGACTGTGACTGTTACCGAACTCGCCAACGGCATGCGCGTGGCAACCGATCACATGCCGCAGGTCGATACCGTATCGCTTGGCATCTGGGTCGGGGTGGGTACGCGCGATGAAGGGGAACAGGTAAACGGCATTGCGCATCTGCTGGAACACATGACCTTCAAGGGCACCAATCGTCGCTCGGCGCGCGATATCGCCGAAGTGATCGAGGATGTCGGCGGTCATCTGAATGCTTATACGACCCGCGAACAGACGGCCTATTACGCCAAGGTTCTGGCGGAGGACAGCGACCTTGCGATCGATGTCGTCGCCGATATCCTGCAACATTCAGTCTTCGATGATGAGGAACTGAAGCGCGAGCGCGCGGTGGTGATCCAGGAAATCGGCCAGGCGGTCGACACACCCGACGACATCATCTTCGACCATTTTCAGGCGACTGCCTTTCCAGGACAGGCTTTGGGTCGTCCCGTCCTCGGCGAAGTCGATATCGTCGAGCGGCTGAACCGTTCCGATCTCGTTGGCTATCTTGGCACCCATTACGGCGCACACAGCATGATCGCCGTCGCGGCCGGCAATATCGAGCATCAGCATTTCGTCGATCAAATCGACGCGGCGTTCGGTGGCCTCACCAACGGACATGCGGTTCTCGATGCTCAGTCGCAGTATCAGGGTGGAAATCATGCCGATGAGCGCGATCTGGAGCAGGTCCACCTCGTCGTCGGTTTTCCCAGCGTCGGCGCGCTTGATCCGGATTATTATGCCCATTCGCTGTACTCGACCGTGCTGGGTGGCGGCATGTCATCGCGGCTGTTCCAGGAAGTGCGCGAGAAGCGCGGGCTGGTCTATTCGATCTACTCCTTCGCCTCGTCCTTCCGCGATAGCGGCCTGTTCGGCATCTATGCCGGAACGGGTGAGGAGGATCTGCCCGAACTCGTGCCGGTTCTTTGCGACGAGTTGATCAAGCTGACAAAGGCCATCGACGAGCCGGAATTGCGCCGCGCCCGTGCGCAGCTTCGCGCCGGGCTGCTGATGTCG
>CAIZEE010000743.1 GCA_903931835.1 uncultured Elstera sp. | reverse complement strand
CAGATATTCGAGCAGTTGGAATTCCCGGTTCTGCAGGGTGATCGTGCGCTCGCCGCGGCTAACTTTGCGCGACAGCAAATCCATGCGCAGATCGCCGACTGACAGGCTGGTCTCGGTCGTCGCCCCCTGGGAACGCCTGGTCAACGCATCAAGCCGCGCCAGCAGCTCGCCAAACGCAAACGGCTTGGTCAGATAATCGTCGCCGCCGCTACGCAGGCCCCGGATGCGCTCGTTGACGTCGGACAGCGCGCTTAAAATCAAAACCGGCGTCTGGTTGCCGGTCTTGCGCAGCGCTTCAATGATCGCAAGCCCGTCGATGTCGCCCGGCAGCATGCGATCCATGATGATCGTGTCGTAACGTTCGCCGATGGTCAGGAACATGCCGTCGCGCGCGTTGTCGGCATGATCTACCGTGTGGCCCGCCTCGCTCAGCCCCTTCACGACGAATTTCGCGACGCGCTCATTATCCTCGACCAGCAGCACTTTCATGGGCGCTTACTCCGCCGCAGGGGATGGCTCGGCCACCTTGTGCCCGTGCGGCGCATGGCCCCTGCCCAACCAAACATTGACGCGATCAAGATAGAGGTAGACGACCGGCGTCGTGAACAGCGTCAGCATCTGGCTCAGGATCAGACCACCGACCATGGTGTAGCCGAGCGGCTGCCGCAGCTCCGACCCGGTGCCCTGCTCCAGCATCAGCGGCAGGGCGCCCAAGAGCGCTGCCATGGTCGTCATCATGATCGGGCGGAAGCGCAGCAAGCATGCCTGGCGGATCGAGTCCACCGGCGACATGCCGTGGTCACGCTCCGCCTGGATGGCGAAGTCGACCATCATGATACCGTTCTTCTTGACGATACCGATCAGCAGAATGATGCCAATCAGCGCGATCACCGACAGGTCGAAATGAAAGGCCATCAGCATCAACAAAGCGCCAACGCCTGCTGACGGCAGGGTTGAGAGAATGGTCAGCGGGTGGATATAGCTCTCATAGAGCATGCCGAGAATGATGTAGACCGCCACGAGCGCTGCGAGGATTAAATACGGCTCGCTCTTCAACGACGCCTGGAACGCCTGCGCCGTGCCTTGGAATGTGCCGGTGACAGCATTCGGCAGGTGCATCGCGGCCGATTCCGCGTTGATCCCATCGACCGCTTCGCCCAGCGACACACCCGGTGCGAGGTTGAAGGACAGGGTGACGGCGGGGAATTGCCCTTGATGGTTGATCGACAGATAGTTCGTATGGTTGGTATCGAAATGCACCAGTGTCGATAACGGCACCTGCTGCCCGGTGACCGGCGAGGTCAGGTAGATCTTGTTCAGCGTTGCCGGGTCGCCCTGGAGCCTGGGATCAATCTCCAGCACCACGTGATAGCTGTTGAGCTGGGTAAAATACTGCGTCACCTCGCGCTGCCCAAAGGCGTCATAAAGCGTCGCGTCGATCACCGAGGGCTGGAAGCCGAACCGGGCCGCCTGGTCGCGGTCGATGGTCACGGACATCATGGTGCTGCTGGTCTGCTGGTCGGAGGCGACGTCGCGCAATTGCGGCATCTCTTTCAGCTTGTCCAACAGCTTCGGCGCCCACTCATTCAACTCGTTGATATCGGCGTCCTGCAGCGTGTACTGGTACTGCGTGCGGGAAAGCCGCCCGCCGACATTCAGATCCTGGGACGCCTGCAGGAACAAAGTCGCTCCTTGGACCTGTGCAAGCTTGGGCCGCAGGCGGGCGATGATTTGATCGGCATTGGCCGAGCGTTCGCCGCGCGGCTTCAGCCCCATTACCACGAAACCGTTATTGAGCGTCCGATTGCCGCCGACGCCGGTCGCCCAGCCTGCAACGTCGGGGTCAGCCGCGATCACATCAGTCAGCTTGTGCTGCAGGCGAACCATTTCGGCAAATGAGACATCCTGCGACGCGTCAGCCACGCCGGCGATGATGCCCGTGTCCTGCTGGGGAAAGAAGCCCTTCGGCTCATAAATGTACAGAACGACCGTGGCGGCCAGAGTCAGAAAGAAAACCAGTATCGTCAGACGCTGGTGCCTGAAAACCACATTCAGCCCGCGCTCATAGCCACCAACCAGCCGATCGAACAGGCCTTCGATGAACATATAGGCCCGGCCGTGCTTGACGTGTTTTTCATCCCGCAGGAATAACGAACACATCATCGGCGACAAGGTCAGCGACACAAAGGCTGAAACCGCGATGGTCATCGTGACGGTGATCGCGAATTCGCGCATCAGCCGCCCGATGATGCCGCCCATGAGCAAAAGCGGGATGAACACGGCGACCAGCGAGATGCTGATCGACATGATGGTGAAGCCGATTTCCCCGGCCCCCTTGATCGCAGCCTCATAGGGCGACAGCCCTTCCTCCAGATGGCGATAGATATTTTCGACCATCACGATGGCGTCGTCGACGACGAAGCCGACTGCGATCGTCAAGCCCATCAGCGACAGATTGTCGAGGCTGTAGCCCAGGAGGTACATGAGCGCCGCCGTCCCAAACAGCGATAGCGGCACGGTGATACCAGGAATGAGCGTCGCCCAGACATTGCGCAGGAACAGGAAGATCACCAGCACGACCAACCCGATCGTCAGGACCAGCGTGAACTGGACATCCTCAACCGAGGCCGAAATCGTCGTCGTGCGATCGATGATCTTGTCGACCTTGATCGATGGCGGCACCGACAGCAGAAGATGGGGCAGCGTGGCTTCGACACGGCTGACGATGTCGATGATATTGGCGCCCGGCTGCTTGTAGATCAGCAGCAGAATGCCGCTACCGCCGCTCTGCCAGGCCGATAGCTGGGTGTTTTCCGGCCCGTCGACGGCGACACCGATATCGCGGATGCGCACCGGCGCACCATTGCGATAGGCGACGACGACGTCGTTCCAGGGAGCGGCCTTCAAAAGCTGATCATTGTCGT
This sequence comes from uncultured Elstera sp., assembly GCA_903931835.1. Classification (GTDB taxonomy): domain Bacteria; phylum Pseudomonadota; class Alphaproteobacteria; order Elsterales; family Elsteraceae; genus CAIZEE01. The sequence continues at coordinate 1,344 of CAIZEE010000743.1, read as the reverse complement.
AAATGACGAAATTATGCGTGTCGCCATTGATCGAGCCCTTCGGCCCATTGGTCGTCGCGACCGAAATGACGCTGGCGATGTCTTCCAGCTGAATGCCGAGTGCCGCGATCTTGGCCGGATCAATCTGAACCCGCACGGCCGGCTTTTGCTGTCCGCCGATAGACACCTGAGCGATGCCGCCGATCTGCGACAGGCGCTGGGAGATCACGTTCTCGGCGTAATCATCGACCGCCGTGATCGGCAAGACATCGGAATGAATCGAATAGATCAGGATCGAGGCGTCGGCCGGGTTGACCTTGCGATAGGTCGGCGGCGACGGCAGGTTCTTCGGCAATTGGCCGCCGGCGGCATCGATCGCCGTCTGCACGTCCTGGGCAGCCGCGTCGATATTGCGGTTCAAGTCGAATTGCAGCGTAATCTGGCTTGAGTTGAGCAAGCTGGTCGACGTCATCTGCGTGACGCCCGGTATCTGCGAAAACTGGTATTCAAGGGGCGTCGCGACCGAGGACGCCATCGTCTCGGGACTGGCGCCCGGCAGCGTAGCGCTGACCACGATTGTCGGGAAATCGACCTGCGGCAGTGGTGCTACCGGCAATTGCGTATAGGCGACGAGACCGACCAGAAACACACCCAGCATAAGCAGCGAGGTTGCGACCGGGCGTTCGATAAAGGGGGATGAAATACTCATGGGTTCGCGCTCTTGGCGTCGAGCGGCTTCTGGCCCGGTGTCATCATATCAACCGGCTTCACATCGCCCAGCTTCTGCCCCTCAGAGCCAGTAAAACTGACATAGGCGCCAGGCTGCAGGCGGTATTCATTGCTCGTCGTCACCCGCTCGCCAGCGCTCAGGCCGCCGGCTATGACCGTCATGCCGCCAGTATCCTCGGCAACCTGAAGCGGCCGCGCCTCGACCGTGGAATCCGGTTTGACAACATAGGCGAAAACACCGCTTGGGCCCCGTTGGATCGCAGCGGTCGGGATTGTCAGCGCGTTACGCCGCGTTTGCACCAGCACCCTGGCATTGACGAATTCGCCCGGCCACAGCTTGTTCTCCGCGTTCGGAAAACTGGCCTTAAGCCGGATCGTCCCGGTCGTCTGATCGATCTGGTTGTCGATCAGCATAAGCGTACCGCTGCCAACCACCGTCTTGTCGTCCCGGGATAGGGCGGTAACCGCCAGCGGACCGACTGCCATGCCAGCGCTGACATCGGCCAGATCCTCTTCGGGCAGGGTGAAGATGACCGAAATGGGCTGAACCTCGGTCACCACCACAATGCCAGCCGTTGACGAGGCATGCAGGTTATTGCCCGGATCGACCAGCCTGATGCCGGTGCGCCCCTGGAT
>CAIZEE010000742.1 GCA_903931835.1 uncultured Elstera sp. | reverse complement strand
TGATCGCCGCCACAACCTTGCGCATTGGCTTTGCGCTGGTCGCGGTCAAGCTGCTCGCCGTCATTGGATTGACGCTTGCCGGCGGTATTTTGTTGCTATGGGTTGCGTGGAAAATGCTGCGCGAGGTGCAGCACACGGCAATGACCCATGGCGCGAATTGTACCGTCGCTTCCGGAGTGACGTCTAAAGATCGGTTCCGCAGCGCGCTGCTGAAGATCGTCATCGCCGACGTGTCGATGTCGCTTGATAACGTGCTGGCGGTTGCCGGCGCGGCACGGGATCATATTTGGGTTCTGGTGACGGGCCTGGTAATTTCCGTAGCCCTGACCGGTCTTGCCGCCAGCATGCTTGCCCGCCTGCTCGGGCGCTATCGGTGGATTTCCTATGTCGGTCTCGCCATGATCGGCTATATCGCCTGCCGAATGATCTGGGACGGGGCACACGAGGTGATGGATCATGTCCCAGCGCCATAACCGCCAGCGTCTTAATGGCGCCACCACGAGAGTGCGATCGTTTCAGGTTCCTTCAACCTGAAACGTGAATCGCCCTCTCTTCATTTAGGTAGGGTCTGCGTCACGGTTCAGTTTGAACCGATCAGACCCTAGCGGCGATGATGCGTTATGCCTATTATCACAGGCAATGAGGCGACAGAGTTAAGGATAGGAGCGGCAAAATGGGTGCTTTAAGTATCTGGCACGTGATCTTGGTGCTGCTCGTCGTGCTCGTCATGTTTGGCGCCGGCAAGCTGCCATCGGTGATGGGTGACATGGCCAAGGGCGTCAAGGCGTTTAAGCGTGGCATGGCTGACGAGCCAGTCGAGACCGCTAAGGACACCACGAGCAAGGAAATCCCGCATAGCTAGCCTGTGAGCCCGCGCATGGGGCAGGGAGGTTTCTGGCTGGCTCTGGCCGGGTTGAACGGAGCGCTCGGCGTAATCGGCGGGGCGCTTGCGGCGCATGGCGCGCGCTTCGCCGATGGCCGATTGGTCGTGGCTTATATTGACACTGCTTCGCGCTTCCAACTGCTTCATGCATTGGCTTTGATCGGCGTTGGCCTGCTCGTCCGCAGCGGCGGTGGCCGCTGGGCGGCGATCAGCGGAGGGCTTTTTACCGTGGGATTGGTTTTGTTCTGCGGCGGGCTGTATCTGGCCGGCGTGTTCCAATTGGATATCGCCACCAAGGCGGCTCCCTATGGCGGGTTTTCGCTGATCGCAGGTTGGCTTGCGCTCAGCGTTGCCGGGTGGCGGCTTGCCCGCTGATCCGACGGCAATCGTGCTCGATGCGACTGGTCTTACCTGTCCGCTGCCGGTTCTGCGCGCGCGCAAGGCGCTGAATTCACTCAAACCGAACGATGTACTGGAGCTGCGCACGACCGATCTGGCGGCGCCAAAGGACATACGGTCATTTTGCGAGGCGACCGGCCATGTTTTGATCGGTCAGGAGCGCGTCGGTGATTTCGATATTGCGCGGATTCGCCGTAAATAAATGCGGCTGTTAAGCGCCGCTATTCTGCGTCGACCGGCTCCTCGCTGGTCTGTGCGCGGTATTCCTGGATACGGGTAGCCCTCAGCCCCCGCATGCCGTGCCGGTCGATCAAATGCTGCCACGACAAAAACTCGTCGAGCGACAGACGGTAGCGCTGGCAGGCCTCCTCAAGCGTGATCAGGCCCAGGCGAACGCCAGCCACCACCTCAGCCTTGCGGCGGATGACCCAGCGTTTGGTATTGGTCGGCGGAAGATCCCTCAGCGTCATGAGCTGACCGAGCGGTGTGGATGCCTCTTCAGCCTCTCGCAGGCGTTGCGTCACTGTCTACCCTCTACACAACAAAGACCAATCACCTTAAAGCGATGTGTTTTAATAAAACGCTAAGCACGATCGTACTCGATCGTATGATGACGGGCGCGGGCGCGACGCTAGTGACGGCCTCGCAACCTCAAGAAATCGGCGGGAAATGGCGGTTCGATCCTCTGGGATCGCTGAGCGCAAAGGCAACGGCGGGCCTGTCACACAGGCCCGCTCATCACAAACCGGACTTAAATCTGCATTCCGGTGATGGTTTGGTACATCTCATCCGAGGTCGTGACGACCTTAACGTTGGCCGTGTAGTCGCGCTCGCTAACGATCATATTGGTCAATTCGGTGGCCAGATCGACGGTCGATTGTTCGAGCGAGCTTTCCTGAATGGTAGCGAGCGGCTCGCTGGCCGGGTTGTAGAGAGTAGGCGCACCCGAGGTGGCGCTCTGCTGATAGAAATTGCCCGATATCGCGTCCAGCCCGTCCGGGTTTATGAAATTCACCAACGGAATTTGATATTTTGGAATTGACGAGCCGTCGCTGAATTGCTCCGTCACCAAACCGTCTTTGCTGATGTTATAGCCGGTTGAATAACCGCCCTGCGTGCCGTTTTGATACACCGCGAAGGTCGAGAAGGAATTGGAATACTGGGTTGTTGCCGGCACATCGGCATTGCTGTTGCCCGCAAAATTGAAGCTCGGCGACACGCTGCCGAGCGATGAAGACACGGTGCCGAGGCTGACGCCGCCAGACGGGCTGATGATCTTGCCTGAGCTATCGAATGTCAGCGTTGTCGAGTTCGAGGTATAGGAGACCGTGCCGAAAGCCTTAGCAACAGCCGACGGGTCGGTGGTGCCGTTGCCCAGCGTACCGGCCGATGCGCCGGTAATGGTGGCGGTCCAAGTGTTTGTCGTGCCGGCAACCTTGCTCAGGCTGACTGTGACATTGTAACTGTTGCCGTTGGCGTCATCGATCGACGCGCCAACCGTGAGGGGGGCGTCGGATGAGGTCTGTGTAGCCGGCAGATTTAGTCCGAAATCGACCTCCGTGGTCGCTGAGGCGCCGATCGTATCGCCGGTGCTGAGCTGAACCGGCGCTAAGCCGGCGATTGTCGTTGCCGAGGTCGAGGCCGTCGAAAGTGTCGTTCCGGACGAACTTGTGATCGTCGAAGCGGTCGGTAGCACCTGTCCCAGCAGATAAAATCCGGCCGAATTGACCAGATACCCGTTCTTATCGGGAGAAAAATCGCCTTTGCGCGTAACGCCGGTTTCGCCGTTGGTGTTGACGGTTTGCGTCGTCTCATTGACGCTGCTGGCGACCGCAAAGAAGCCGCGACCCTCGATCGCCAAATTGTCGTTGGTGGTGGTGCTTTCGACCAGCCCCTGAACGCTGATCAGCGGCTTGGTATAGGGAACGGCCGAACCCCATTGATAGTTTTTGGGCGCCGATTGCTGGGCGACGATCGTCTGAAATTGTTCGACGCCGGCCTTGTAGCCAGTCGTATTGACGTTCGCGATGTTAAGACTGATCTCTCCGAGAGCGGCGGATTGCGCCAACATCCCGTCGACACCAGAAATAAGTGAGCCACCCAAACCTGACATGGCGTCGTATTCTCCTGAAACCTAACCAACCTGACCTCCCGCCGGTTGCCCAGCGGGAGGGTCTCATATACGCCTTACTGCTTGATCGCGAGAAGCTGCTGCAGCATCTCGTCCGCCGTCGTGATCGTGCGCGCATTCGCGGAGTAGGAGCGCTGCGTGACGATCATGTTGGTGAACTCGGTCGCGATATCGGTGGTCGATGATTCCAGCGTTGCCGGAGAGATCGAACCGGTACCGCCGACGCTCGGATAGTTCAGCACGGCTGTGCCCGAGTTGGCACTCTCGGTATAGATATTGCCGGTCTTCGGCTCCAACGCGTCCTCATTGGCGAAGGTTGCCAACGGGATCTTGTAGACCGGCACGCTTTGGCCGTTGCTGAAGGTCACTTCGATCAGGCCGGTGCTGGTGAACTCAACGCCGGTGCGGTAGCCGTAGGCGATACCGTTCTGGTCGGAGAAGGACAGCGCATAGGAATTACTGAACGAGGTCAAGCCGTTGAGGCTATTGGCCGTGCCAAGGTTGAGGGTGAAGTTCGTCCCACCGAAAGCGGCCGCACCGGTCACCATGGCGAAGCCCGGAATGGTCGTCGGCGCGCCTGAGGCGAGTGAACCATCGGTATTAAAGCTGAGCGTCGAGCCTGCAGGAGCTGCCTCGCCCTTGGTGAACGCGCTGCCATCAAGATTGATCGGGAAGGTCGTCGATGTGCCGCCCGCAGCCGGCAGGGTGGTTGCCTGGGCATTGGTGCCAGCGATCGAGAAGCCAGCGACAGAAACAGCCCATTTCAGCTGGGTGTTCGAAAGCGTCGTGGCGCTGGTGCCATCCTGTGCACGGGAGAATTCCAGCGTCAGGTTCTCGGCGACGCCCAGCGAGTCATAAACGGTCGAGACGACATCATTCGCATCAACCGCGATGGCGCCCGGCGTATTCGTACCGCCGAAGCCGGCGACGTCCAGCGTCGGCAGCAATGTATCGGTCGCCGTGGCGGAGGTGGTTCCTGCGACGTTGATCGCCGTACCGGCCGAGTACTGGTAGGTACCGGTCGCGCCAACTTGGGTGATCGTGCCGATCGTGGTCGGCGACGTGAACCCGGCGGGAGTGGTTCCGGTCTGGATATTGGTCAGCGACGTGATCTGGACGGCCATGTTAGCGGAGACGGCGGGCGGGCCGACAACTGCGGGGTTGTAAACGGTCTTAACCGTGGCGTTGAAAGCCTGACCATCGGCGCTGTAAACAACCACGTCGGGCAGGGTTACGTCGCCAGCCGCGCTAAACGCGCCGTAAATCTTGAGCGGCGTATTCGGTGTTGGCGTTGCCGGCAGGTTGGCGCCGATCGCCAGTTCGGTCGTTCCGGCCGCATCACCGGTCAAACCACCGACATTCGCTACCGAAAGATTGGTCAGCGACGGCGTATCCTGCGTCGGCACGCCCGATGTGGAGGTCGGGATCGCCAGCAGATATTGCCCTGCCGTGTTCACCAGATTGCCGTTCGAGTCGACCGTGAAGGAACCAGCGCGGGTGAAGTTCCGGTCGCCGGTCGCGGTCGCCGTATTGGTTGCCGACAGCTGGTCGGTCGTGATGAAGAAGCCGTTGCCGTTAATGCCGGTATCGGTCTTCGACGACGAGGCCTGCAGCAGGCCCTGTGCGGTTACGTTGGCGACCGGATGACCGATCACGCCGCCCGGCGTGTACTCGGTATTGGTCGGCGGCTGGGTGATCAACGTCTCGAACGCATCGGCCGACGCCTTGTAGCCCACCGTATTCGCATTGGAGATGTTGTCGGAAATGATGCTGAGCGACTGGGCTTCGGCCTTGAGACCTGAAACGCCTGAAAAAAGTGCTCCGGTGATGCTCATTTTATTCTCCTGATTCCCTTGACTATCTAGGCACCACACAGAAGGCCGATTGGGTTGTGTTTGGACCTGATACTCTTAGCCAGATACGCTCATGATTGCAGATAGCGGCACGCTGATATCGCCGACCACCAGATCGGTCGTGCCGCTGATAGTCGAGATATTGTTGACCGTGCCGGTGATGTAGGTGCTGTTCGCCGCCGTACCGGTGCCGGTTGAGCTGACGCCGGTCACCTGGAATTGGTAGTCGCCTGCGGGCAGCTGATTGCCGTTATTGTCCTTGCCATCCCATGTGTAGGCGGTGACACCGGCGGTCGGGCTGCCGATCGTCACCGAACGCTCCAGCGTCGTGCCGGTCGCGTTGTAGATCTGGATGACGATGCTGCCGGTCGGCGCGGTGGTGAAATCGTAGCCGATATTGACAGAGCCGCTGCCGGTATAGGGCTGCACGCTGCCCTCCGCCGCAACCGTCTTGCCGAGGAACTGCGCCGCCTGCAGCGTCTGGTTGGTCTGATCCTGCTGAAGAATCTGCTCGAGCTTGGAGTTCGTGTTGATCTGCTGTTCGACCTGACTGAACATGACCAGCTGCTGGGTGAACTGCGCTGAGTCCATTGGCGAAAGCGGGTCCTGGTTCTGCAACTGCGTTGTCAGCAGGGTCAGAAACTCGTTATAGGTTTGACCGATCGAGGCGCTGGCATCTGCGGCGTCGCTGCTCGTCGCGACGCTAGCATTGGATGAGGCTGAATTCGTCTTGCTCGTATTCGATGACGCCGGCGTCGTCGTATTTACAGCTGTCGTGCCAACCATCTTACTCTCTCCTGTCGCAACTAAACGCGGATATCGACGAGTCCGGATCCGGCATCCTGCCGCGTCTCCGTCTCGGTTCCGCTGATTTCCTGGGCCGCTAAAATTGTGCTGCTGACGCCATTGCCTTGACCGCCGGAGGCGCCATTGCCGCCATTGCTGCCATCGCTGAGGCTGAAGCTGAAGCTCTGACCGTCCGTCTTAAGGCCGGCATCCTGCAGGGCCTGATCGAGCGTGCCTGCGTCGCGCTGCAGCATTGCCAGGGTTTGCGGATGGCTTGCGCTGATCGCGGCGGTCACGTGACCGTCCTTATTGATATCCAGGGCAACGGAAACATGCCCCAGATTCTCGGGGTGAATATTGATGTTAATCGTATTCCCGCCACTCGACGCGACCTGATACAGGCCGTTTGCGACTTGCTGGATGACCGGCGCTAGACGCACCGGATTGAGCTGCGCCGCCTGCGTCGCCGAGGTTGCATTGGCCGAGTTGGTCTGGCTCAGCGTCGTCGCGAAAGATGTCGAGCTCGATGTGCCGCTCTGGCCTGGCAGGGCGTCGGCGTCGACACTCTCGCTGGTTCCGGCGTTGACCGTGTCGCCCTCGAGTTCCGATTTTGTCAGTGCGTCGAGCGTAACCGCGGTATCGGCCGCAAAAAGCGTGCTCGGCGCCGCTTGAACAGCCGAGCCGGCGGTGGCTGATGCCGTGCCGCGCTGGGTGGCCGCAGCCTTGACGCTGTTTGCCGTGGTAACAGACTTCGTCGGCGTTTGCATGACGGCGACAGTTTGCACAGCGTTCGCGAAGATCGCGGCTTCGTCGGCGACAGAAGCAGCATCCGCTGCGGCGGCTGCCGGCGTCGTCGCAGCCGGGCTTGCGGCCGGCGCGGTAACGGTGGCGGTTTCAGGCAGCGCCGCAGCAGCGCTGGAAGCAGCGGCAAGACCGGAGAGTGGCAGCGGCGCCGTCTGCGGTGCTGCGGTCGGAGTAGCCTTTGTGGGGGGTGTCGGCGCCTCAGGAGCAGCGGCGCCTGTCGGAAGAACCGGCGCACTCACCGGACCGGCGCTGGGCGCCGCCACCTTGACATCGCCGGAAAGCGGGGCGGGGGCCGCCGAGGGCGGTGCCGCCGCGACCTCAACGACCGCCGCAATCGGCACCAAGACAGTCGCCACAGGCGTCGGCGTGACCGGGACGGTAGATGCGGTGGTCGTCGTGCTATCCGTAGCGTCGGATGGGGGCGTGGCGTTCTTGTCGGCAGATACGGTCACTTGAGCTGGTGTCGTCGGGGTTTGCGGCCCGGGCGTTGACTGGACTGTGGCTGCGGTGTCGTTGGTCGGGTTGGCGGCGGTCGTTTGGCTGTTCGCCGAGGATTTGTCTGTCTGAGCAGCCGGAGTGCCCGACTTCGCGGGCGTCGTCGACTTGGTGGTGCTCGATTGCGCAGTTTTGTTTGCTGGCGCAGAGGTATCGGATGACGACGAGCTCGACGCCGTCGTCGTGCTGCTGGACGAAGAACTGGTCGCCTCTGCGGTCGACGGCGTAGCGCTAGAGGACGGTTGACTGGTTTGCGTCGGCGTCGAAGCCGTCCCGTTGGCGGCACTGCTCAAATTCGAGTCGTAATGCGTCCCGTTGATTTCAGCGCTGTCGACAGACGAGCCCTGACCAGGCGTGGCGTCCGCGACGTTGGCGCCGACGGGCGCTGGGGCGGGGTGCACAACAGCCGGATCGGTCGGCGTCGTCAAAAGCGATTGAAAAAGCGACTCCGTCGCTGTCCGTGCGTCCTGCACGGGCGGCGTGTAATTTGGAAACAGACTTACCGGAGCAATATCCTGCGCCGCCATACTGGTACCCTCACCTGTTGCGATACTGTGCAAGCAAATGAGAGGCCAGTTTTTTAGGACACCATAACTATATGATATATATACAGAAAATGAGCGGGGTGCCGGGATTTACGAACAAGCTGACGGGGTTAGTCGGCAAACAGTGCTGACGACCGGCAATAAATTCCCAGTGTCCGTCAGCCCAGTGTCCGTCAGCAACGATGCGGTCATTCTGATTTCCATCATGCGACCGTTTATCCAGCCACCTGGTAACGTCCCGGACGGCCAGAATGGCACGCGGTCAGAGCGAAACGGAGAGCGCTCAGAACGGAGAGCGCCCAGATGGATATCTAGGCCGTCGCGTGTGCGATTAGCGCTCCGACATTCGGTGCGCCAGAATAGCGGTACTGTTCAAGCTGCGCCTGCGAGGGAATCTGTTCAGTGACAGCACCTGTCGCCGTGTCGCGAATCTGAAGGACCAACACGCCGGCCTGCGAGTCGAACTGATAGGCTGGGCTTATAAAAAAGGATTTGCTGGCGGCTGAAATCGACGGCCCGCTGAGCGCCGCGCTAGCCGCAGTTGGCGGCACGGCAATAGTGCCGACCGGCAGCGGCACCCCTGCCGGTATCGCCAATACGGAATAACCAAGACTTCCTGACATCACGCCACTCCATTTTAGAGGATGCACAAGCGAAACTGTCACAAAAATTGCTACATTTGTCAAATAATGCGCTCAGTGCGCGGTAATAGGCCCATCAATAAAAAACTATGGAGTTGGCCAGCTAGCGTCTTGCGGCACTGCTCGGCACAAGGCAATGCGCCGGCTGGAACGCGTCGGGGCTGATCGGTTCCGGTTGAACCGTAAATCAGACCCTAACGTTATGAAACAGAGATCGATCGGTTCAGATTGGACCGTGAACCGCGCCCGACAATCCAACGGCTATCGAAGATTGCCTGCGTCAGATTTTTGGGGGCGCGATGCGAGCTGGCCTAAGCAACTCGCCGGAACGGCCAACCTCGATCGGATAGAGTTCTCCGATCGAGGCGGCGCGCCGAGATGCCAATTCGCTTTAACGCAATGGCCGAGTGAGGGTGACGACGAAGCCCATAATCGGCGTGCCGTCCAACGTTTCCAGTTGTTCTTCAACGATCTGGGTGATGTCGAAGCCGGCTTCCTTTGCCACGCGTTCGATATAGCTGCGGCTATGGCGGAAGCGGCCATCGGCGCCAAGGGCGTAGTCCACTCCGGCTTCACCCGCAAGAAAGGTCAGAATGGCAAATCCGCTTGGCAGCAGACGCTTGTACATCGCAGCCAAACAATCTTCCGATTTGCCGACATACTCCATGGTCGAGCCGGCGACGACGCATTCGTACAGCCGGGGATCGGCGCGCATCGACGCGACAACTTCGGCGATTTCAAGCTCCTGATAGACTTGTTTGGTTTGGGCATAGGCGATCATGGCAGCCGAAAGATCGACACCTTTCAAATAGGCCGTCACACCATGGACCATCACGCCGACCAGGCCCGTGCCGCAGCCAAGATCGAGGATCGCTGACAGCTTGTACGGCGTTGCCCGCGATGGGTCGACCTTTGGCCGTACCCGCAGCAGCTCGTTTCGCACCAATCCAGGTACGCGGTAATGCCGGCTAAATACCGATAGATCATAGTCGGCCGCGCGCTTGTTGAACAAATTGATGATGTAGGCGGCTGGTGTTGAGTCAGCGGATAGGTTGGTCGTGACGTTGACCAGATGCTTCAGGCCGCCATTTTCGGGATCGAGCGCCAGGCCACGCTTGTAGAATGCCACGGCTGCATCGCTGTCGCCGTTCAGATTAGCGGCGATGCCGGCGAGCTGGAAAAGATCGATTGAGGCCAAGCCATTATCCAGGGCGCGCGCACAGACGGCGGCGGCGCGGTCGGCCTGGCGCTGCTCGATATAGATTTCCGCCAATGCCAGATAATTCTGTTCGAAGCTAGGCTCGGCCGTCGTGAGCTTCTCGTAGAGCTCAATGGAGCCATCGATCTGATCGGCAGCTGCTAACGCCTTGGCAAGGTTCCGGTAGTAGCTGAAATCATTTGGCGACAGGCGGATTGCCTCGGAAAAACACCAGGATGCCACAGCATATTCCCGGGTCGCCATTTTAATCTGACCCAATTGATCGGCATTCGCCGCATTGGTCGGATCGAGGATGAGCGCATCGGCAACATCGAGTGCGGCCTTGGTTATGTCGTTACTCAGCTGATGTGCCTTGGCCCGCAACATCAGCCAGGCGACGTTGGTAGGCTCCAGCTCCAGCGCTTGTGTCAATTCGTTGACTGCCTGCGCGAAACGCTGCTGGCGAATCAGGAGTTGACCGAGCGAGGCATGAAGCTTCGCTTTGCCTTGAGGATTGGCGACCCCGCCGCTGATAACTCAGCAACCGCTTGTTCCGGCGTGTCGCCGTCGATTTCAAACCAATCACGCCACGGACGGTCGGCCACATCGAACAGCGTGGCGCCCGGCCAACGCTTGCCGATCAG
>CAIZEE010000741.1 GCA_903931835.1 uncultured Elstera sp. | reverse complement strand
GGCGAGGGCCGACGCAATTTCCGTCCAGGCGTTCAGCACCGTCCGCTGATAGGCGATGGCGGCTTCCTGCGCCTGCGCCTTGGACAATTCCAAATTGCCGGTCAGTTTGCCGCCCTGAAAGATCGGGATGCTGATCGACGGCCCCAATGTGTAGGTGTGGGCACCCCAATCGGCCAGATTGGCGACATGCAGCGCTTGCAGATCGAGGCTGCCGGTCAGTGTGACGGAAGGGTAGAAATTCGCCTCGGCCACGCCGATCTGCGCCGTTTGCGCGTGAAGCTGCGCCTCCGCCTGCCGGATATCGGGGCGGCGATGCGCCAACTCCGACGGCAGCCCGATCGGCGCCTTTGGCGGGACTGGCGGCACCGGTGCCGGCGTCAACAATTCGGCATCGAGCGACCCCGGCGGCACACCGAGCAGGAAATTGAGCTGATTGATCGTCTCTGCCTGGCGCTGCTCCAATTGCGGAATATCGGCACCGGTCGAGGCAACCTGGGCAGACGCGTTGGCGACATCTAGGTCCGACGCCAGCCCCGCATGGTTGCGCTGTTGCGTCAGCCATTGCGATTGTGTCGCTGAATCCAGATTTTCCTTCTCGATGCGAAGTTCGCTCTGCACGACGCGCAGCGTCACGTAATCCCGCGCAACCTCGGCTTCCAGGCTGACCAATGTCGCACGCTGCGCATAGGCCAGCGCTTCGATGCTGGCATCGGCACTCTCGATCGACCGGCGGATCTTACCCCAGAGATCGAGCTCCCAGGAGGCGTCGAAACCGTATTGCCACAGATTGAACGGGTGGAGGTTCAGCCCCGTGCTTTTGCTCGGAATGCTGTTTGCCCCTTGTGGGGCCGCCCCGCCACCGCCGCCGAGCAGGCCGAAGATACCCTCCGAGCTTGGCCGCTCGCGCGTATAGGAGGCGTCGCCATTGACCTGGGGGAAGTCCTCGGCATTGACGATGCGACGCTGTTCGCGGCTTTCCGCCAAGCGGATCGCGGCGGCTTTCACATCGAGGTTGGCGGTTGCCGCGCGGGTTTCCAGCGAGGTCAGCTCGGCATCGCCAAACAGCGTCCACCATTGCGTGTCGATCGGCTCGGCAACGGTGATCCGGGCGGGCTCGTTGGTCGGTACCGGCAGGGTTGCCGCTTGCGGCGTCTCAAACCAATGATCGGGCGACCAGCTGTCGGGTTTCCCGAATTCCGGGCCCATGGTGCAGCCGCAGAGTAGCGCCGCCAGCGCGGTGCTGGCGAGAAAACCGCCTATCCCATGTCTCATGCGCGCGGCTTTCCGCGCAACTGGCTGACGTCGCGAACGGCGCCGCGCGCGGCACTGGTGGTCAGAGCCGCATAGGCGAGCAAGGCCTGCGAGACCTTACGGGGACGCGGGCCGGGGCTCCAGGCATCGATGCCCTTTGCCTCCATCGCCGCGCGTCGCTCGGCCAGAACGGCATCGCTGACATCGACGCGGATCATGCGCTTTGGAATATCGATCTCGATCCGGTCGCCTTCTTCGACCAGGCCGATGGCGCCGCCCTCCGCCGCTTCGGGCGAGATATGGCCAACCGATAAGCCCGACGAGCCGCCGGAAAAGCGGCCATCGGTGATCAGCGCGCAAACCTTGCCCAGGCCCTTCGATTTCAGGTAGCTGGTCGGATACAGCATTTCCTGCATGCCGGGCCCACCCTTAGGGCCTTCATAGCGGATCAACACGACATCGCCCGGTACGACCTGGTCGCCCAATATCGCGTCGACGGCGCTGTCCTGCGAGGCGAAGATGCGCGCACGGCCGGCGAATACCAGATTGCCGGCATCGACCCCGGCCGTCTTTACGATGCAGCCTTCCTCGGCGATGTTGCCGAACAGTACGGCAAGCCCGCCCTCCTGGCTGAAGGCGTGGTCGATATCGCGGATGACGCCTTTTGAGCGGTCGGTATCGGCCTCGTCATAGCGCTTGTCCTGGCTGAACGCCTCCGTGGTGCGGACGCCGCCCGGTGCCGCGCGGAAGAAGGTGCGGACCGATTCGTCAGCGTTGCGTGTAATGTCCCAGCGGTCGAGGGCCGCACCCATGCTGGGCGCATGGACGGTCGGCACGTCGCGATGCAGCAGGTTGCCGCGATCGAGTTCCGCCAAAATAGCCATGACGCCGCCGGCGCGATGCACATCCTCGACATGCACGTCGGGGACGGAGGGCGCGACCTTGCACAGATTGGGGACACGCCGCGACATGCGGTCGATATCGGCCATCTTGAAATCCACCTCGCCTTCGGCTGCGGCAGCCAGCAGATGCAGCACCGTGTTGGTCGACCCACCCATTGCGATGTCGAGGGCGATCGCATTTTCAAACGCCGAGCGGGAGGCGATGTTGCGCGGCAGGGCCGAGGCGTCGTCCTGCTCATACCAACGCCGCGCCAGATCGACGATCAGCCAGCCGGCCTCGATGAACAGGCGCTTGCGATCGGCATGGGTCGCGACGACCGTGCCGTTGCCGGGCAGCGCCAGGCCCAAGGCTTCGGTCAGGCAATTCATCGAATTGGCAGTGAACATGCCGGAGCATGAACCGCAGGTCGGACAGGCCGAGCGCTCGATCACGGCAGATTCCTCGTCACTGACGCGCGGATCGGCGGCGGCCACCATCGCGTCGATCAGATCGACCGCGCGGGTCTTGCCGGCATGTACGACCTTGCCGGCCTCCATCGGGCCGCCCGAGACGAAGACGACCGGCACGTTCAGCCGCAAAGCCGCCATCAGCATGCCGGGCGTGATCTTGTCGCAATTGGAGATGCAGACCAGCGCATCGGCGCAATGTGCGTTGACCATGTATTCGACCGCATCGGCGATGAGTTCGCGCGACGGCAGGCTGTAGAGCATGCCGTCGTGGCCCATGGCGATGCCATCATCGACCGCGATCGTGTTAAATTCCTTGGCGACGCCACCGGCCTTCTCGATCTCGCGCGCGACCAGCTGGCCTAGATCCTTCAGATGGACATGGCCCGGCACGAACTGGGTGAAGGAATTGGCGACGGCGATGATCGGCTTGCCGAAATCGCCATCCTTCATCCCCGTAGCACGCCACAGGCCGCGAGCGCCGGCCATATTGCGGCCATGCGTGGTGGTGCGGGAACGATAGACGGGCATGATGAGCCTCGAAGCGTTATATGGATGAAGGGCACCATAGGCCGAGAGCAGCGACGCTGCAATGCGGTGGCGTGACTGGGGCTATGGCGTTTTCGTCATGGCAAGCTCTTCCAGCGCCACCCGAACCCGCGCCAGCACCTCATCCCAATCTCCCGGCGTAGTCTGACGGAATTGCCTCAGCGTCGGATACCAGGGGCTGTCATCTCGGTCGAGCAGCCAGCGCCAATCGGGGATGAAGCGGTTGAGCAGCCAGACCGGTTTACCCATGGCGCCGGCCAGATGGATGATCGCGGTGTCGACGGCGATGACGAGGTCGAGCCCGGCCACCAAGGCCGCCGTGTCGGCGAAATCGGTCAGTTCGGCCGTCCAGTCAATGAGTTCCAGCCCTTCGGGCGGCGTTGCCGAGGCGGCATCGCCCTTTTGCAGCGAGACGAAACTGACGCCATCCAGGCCGCCCAAGCTGGCGAAGCGGGCAAGCGGGATCGAGCGTTCGTAATCGCGCTGCATCTTGGTGCCGCCGGCCCAGACCAGCCCAACCTTTAACCCGGACAAGGCGGCGAGCCTTGGTTTCCAAGACTCGACCAGTGTGTCGTCGGCGGTGAGATACGGGATTTCCGCCGGGATGGTCGCCAAACTCGTGCCGGCGATATAGGGCAGGCTTAACAGCGGCGAATGCCGATCGAAGGGCGGTGGCACCGTGCCGGCAAGGATTACCTCGGTACCGCCGAAGCCTTTAAACAGACGGAACAGCTGCTCCGGCACTTCCAGCATCACCCGATATCGCGCCGCGATTTCCGGCACATAGCGGCAGAATTGCAGCGTGTCACCTAGTCCCTGCTCGGCATGGAGAAACAGGATGTCGTCGCCGATATCCTCACCCTTCCATTGCGGGTGCGGCAAGGCGCGGCGCTGCGTTTCAGCCTCCTCGCTGCCCCAACGCGCTTCATACTCGACCCAGCCCTCCTCGAACCGGCCGGCCAGCAAGAGCAGGAAAGCGAGATGCAGCCTGGCGCTGCCATCGCCGGGATCGGCTGCCAATATTGCGCGCAGCCGGCGCTCGCCCTCATCCAGCCGGCCCCGCTGCTTGGCGAGCACGGCGAGAGCCCGGGCGGCCCGGCGGTAATCGGGATTTTGGCGGAGTACCGTCTCATAGTGCTCTGCCGCCTTGTCCATCTGGCCCATATGCTCCAGCACGACCGCGAGATTGTAGCGCGCATCGGCGTAGTCGGGCGCGAGCTCGACGGCACGGTGCAATAACGTCGCGGCCGCCTGACGATCGCCCCGCGTAAAGTTGACATGGCCGAGCGTCACGAGTGCTCTGGCGTCGTTGGCGTTGATCTCGAGCGCTCGCCTGGCGCAGGCTTCGGCCTGCTCAAGCTGGCTCGATCTGAGATATAGCCCGGCCAGATTGGCGTGGCATTCCGCATCCTCCGGCCGCAGCCTTGTCGCCTCGATCAGATGCGGCTCCGCCTCCGCATTGCGGCCGAGATTGAACAGGGTTGCGCCGAGATTGACATGCGCCTGGGCGTAGTCGGGGGCAAGGCGCAGAGCCTCGCGATAGCAAGCGATCGCCGTATCCGAAGCGCCCAATCTTTCGTGGGCAAGGCCGAGCGTCACGAGTGTACCGCTGAGATGCGGGGCGAGGGTGAGGGCCCTGGTCGCGGCGGTCACGACGTCATGCCAGCGGCCGAGCTTGGCCAGAACCTCAGCCAGATTGGCGTGCTGCAGGGCGGTTTCGGGATCGAGCGCGATGGCATGGTCGATCAGCCCCAGCGCCGTCTCGTTATGACCAAGCTGCGCCGCCAGTACGCCCAGCATATGCAGCGACGGCGCGTGATCGGGCAGCTCCGCGAGGATCGCCCGATAAAGCGGCTCGGCCTCGCCCAGGCGGCCAGCCTGATGGTGCGTGAAGGCGAGATTGAAACACTCGTCGACAGTCATGCGCCCTTAGTTTCCCGTTGTGGTGCAACCCGTGCATATGATGCACTAAGACGAGTGACGAAGGACAGCAACCAGAGGGATAGTCGGTAAGCATGGCGCGGCAGATTGAGACGCATTCGATCAATTATATCCCGCTCGCCGAACGACATGGTCATGTCTGGCATTTGTGGCCGATCTGGTTCATGGGCAATGCCCATCTCGCGACCGTCGCGACCGGGGTGATTGGCGGCGCCATCGGCGGCACGATGATCTGGATGGCGATTGCGGTCGTCACCGGCTGCATTTTCGGCACCTTCTTCATGGCGTTTCATTCGACCCAAGGGCCGCAGCTCGGCCTTGCGCAGATGATCCAGTCGCGGCCGCAATTCGGCTATATCGGCGCGTTGCTGGTCTGGATCGTGGCGCTCATCACCTATATCGGCTTCAACGCCTTCAACGCGGTGCTGATGGCGCAGACGGTCACGCATCTGACCAGTTTCAGCTATGTCGCCAGTATTCTTGTATTCACCGTGGTCACCATCTTCATGGCGATCGTCGGCCATGACTGGATCCACTGGATGCAGCAATGGTTCTCGGCGATCCTGATCGTCGTTCTGGGCGCCTTCAGCATCGGTGCTGTGATGACCTTCCAGTTCGACGCGGCGCAATGGGATCTCGCCAATTTCAAGGCCATCCCGTTCCTTGTGCAGTTCTTTGCTGCGGCTTCGTACCAGATCAGCTGGTCGATCTATGTCTCGGATTACTCACGCTATCTGCCGCCCAATGTCGGTGTCAGGGCGTCGTTCTGCTATACCTATTTTGGCGCACTGACGGGGGCCACCTGGATGATGCTGATCGGCGTCGTGGCGGTCGGCCTGAACCCGTCCTTCAACGTGGCCGAAGCCGTGCAGGCGGCGGGCGACACGGTGTATCCCGGCTTCGGGCTGTTCGTCCTATTGGCCTCGCTCGCCGGGCTGTTCAGCATCAATGCGCTAAATTTCTACGGCGCGTCGCTGACGCTGCTCAGCGTCGTCGAGACGTTCCACAAACTTAGCTACACGCTGATGGAACGCTTCGCCAGCCTGGCCGTGCTGGGCCTGATCGCGTTCGGCATCGCCGTCGAATCATCGGAGGATTTCGCTCAGAAATTCGGCGATCTGCTGGCGGTCCTGCTCTATCTCTTCACACCCTGGACGGCGATAAACCTGATCGATTTCTACGTCGTGCGGAAGGGCCATTATTCCGTCCGCGAAATCTTCAATCCGGACGGCATGTACGGGCGATGGAACTGGCGCGGGCTCGTGGCCTATGGCGTCGGCTTTGTTGCGATGATCCCGTTCTTCAGCACCGGTCTCTATACCGGCCCGATCGCAAAAATGCTCGGCGGGGCCGATATCGCCATGGTGATCGGATTGCCGATTTCGGCCTTCGTCTATCTGTGGGCCTGCCGCTCAATGGACGTCGTTGCCGACCGCGAGGAGGCGGCGCGAGCGGATATCGGTCTGGATGCGGAGATTGCGGCGGAGGCGGCCGATTAGGCTTTCTTCGTCTCCGCCACGTACTCGCCGATCACCCGTTCCAGCACGGTCAGCGGCAATGATCCGCTGAGCAGCCCGGCATCGTGGAATTTATGGATGTCGAATTTCGGGCCGAGCGCCTTTTTCGCGCTTGCCCGCGCCTTCAGCCAGGTGATCTTACCCAGCATGTAGCTGCATGCCTGGCCTGGCCACACACAGTAACGTTCGACCTCCGTGATCGCGGCTGTTTCCTTGTCGCCCAATTTGTCGACGTAATAGGCGACGGCTTTTTCGCGGCTCCAGCCCATCATCTTGCGGATCAGCGGCAATCCCTTGGCCTCATTTGACAG
>CAIZEE010000740.1 GCA_903931835.1 uncultured Elstera sp. | reverse complement strand
TGAGCACCAGCCACGCGCCGGGATATGGCAAGGACGGCAAGCCGCAGGAACGCTATCAGCTTTATCACGAGGAAAAGGCCAAGGGCGGTATCGGCCTTACAATGTTCGGCGGCTCGTCCTCAGTCGCACTCGACAGCCCGGCGACGCCGTGGAACCAGATCGCCGTCACCGATGACAGCGTCATTCCGTATTTCCAAAGTTTCGCCGAGCGGATTCACCGGCATGGCGCGAAGCTGATGATCCAGTTGACCCATATGGGACGACGCACCCGTGCTGATACGGATAACTGGCTGCCGACGCTTTCGGCGTCAGCCAGGCGTGAGCCGGCCTCACGCTCGATTCCGCGCGCCATGGACCAGAGCGATATCGACCGCGTGATCGGCGAGTTCGCCGCCGCAGCGAGGCGCTGCAAGGAAGGCGGACTAGACGGACTGGAACTTTCAGCAGCGCACGGCCATCTGGTCGACCAATTCTGGTCGCCCTCGGTCAACCATCGGACCGATAAATATGGTGGTTCGCTGGAGAACCGAATGCGCTTTGGCCGCGAAGTGCTGACCGCGATGCGCGAAGCCACGGCGGGCGATTTCCTGGTCGGCATCCGCATGTCCGGCGATGAGCTTTTCGCCGACGGCTTGAGCCAGGACGATTGCATCGCCATTGCATCGGATTATGCGGCGAACGGGCTGGTCGATTTCATCAATGTGATGGGCGGGCAGGCGCGCGATCACATGGCCCATGCGGTCAGCCTGCCTAACATGTCCTATCCGGTAGCACCCTTCCTGTATCTCGCCAGCGCGATAAAGCGGGAGGTCGAGGTCGCCGTATTTCATGCCCAGCGCGTGACCGATCTTGCGACGGCGGCACGCGCCGTGGCGGAAGGCCATGTCGACATGGTGGCGATGACGCGGCCGCATATCGCCGATCCGCATCTGGTGAGGAAGCTCAGCGAAGGGCGCGATGACGATATCCGCCAATGTGTCGGTGCCGGATATTGTATCGACCGCATCTATGTCGGCGGCGATGCGCTATGCCTGCAGAACGCCGCGACAGGGCGTGAGGCGACCATGCCACATGTCATTCCGAAGGCGGAACGGAGCCACAAAGCTGTCGTCGTTGGTGCTGGCCCAGCCGGTTTGGAAGCCGCACGCGTTCTGGCCGAGCGGGGCCATAGCGTCGTGTTGTTTGAGCGTCAGAAGATCGTCGGCGGCCAGATCAATATTGCCGCTAAGGCAACGTGGCGGGAGGCTTTGTCCGGCATTCCTCGCTGGCTCGGCGCGCAGGTAACGAAGCTTGGTGTCGATCTCCGTCTTGGTACGGCGGCATCGCCCGAAGCTATACTGGCCGAGAACCCGGATATTGTGATCGTGGCGACCGGCGGTATAGCCAATCCGGGTGACCATTCCGGCGCTGAACACGCGATTACCATCTGGGAAGTGCTCACCGGCAAAGTTGAGCCGACCGGTTCGGTCCTGCTCTACGACGAAATGGGACAGCATCAAGGTGCCTCGACCGCCGAATTTCTAGCCAAATCCGGCTGTCTGGTTGAGATCGCGACGCATGACCGGATGGTGGGCGAGGAGATCGGCACGACCAATCAGCCGGTCCATCTGCGCAACCTCTATGCGCTTGGCGTCGTCATGACACCCAATGTCGAACTGACCGATATATATCCCGAAGGCAACCGCATGGTCGCGGTTCTGCGCAACACGATGACGGGGGCGGAGGAGGAGCGCCTGGTCGACCGCGTCGTCGTCGACCATGGCACGCTGCCGGTTTCGGAGCTGTTCGAGCAGTTGCGGGTCCAATCCGTCAATGACGGCCAGATCGACAATGCGGCGCTGGTCGCCGGTCGTCCGCAGCCTTGGGCGGAACAAGCAGGGCTGAAGCTCTACCGTGTCGGCGATGCCGTATCGGGGCGCAACATCCACGCAGCCCTCTACGACTCGCTGAGATTATGCAAGGATCTCTAGACGCCCGGGTATTGCTGCCCTGGGTCGTGCTGGCTGCGGCGATCCTAACCTTCGTCCTCTTTGCGCGTCGGGCGCAGCGTTGGCGGATCGGCAAGCCGGTCAAGGTTGCGTTTCTTACCGGCTGCCTTGCTCTGCCAAAGCGCTATCTTGTCGATGTTCATCATATCGTGGCGCGCGATCCGTTTGCCGCGCGGATGCATGCGCTGGTCGCGGGCGGCCTGATCGGCGGTTCTGCCTTGCTGCTGATCGTGGTAGTGCCCGGAATGGCCGGGCTGCCAGCGTATTGGTGGCTGGTGACGATCGCGTTCATGTTGATGTTCGCCGGTGCCGCCATGGTGCGGCTACGTCGGGCGGGGCCGGTGCCACCCAAACGCCTATCGGGTGGCCGCTATCAGCTCGTTCCCATACTGTTGCTGGCATATTCGATCGGTTGCCTGTTCATCGCCTGGGACGATGAAGGCGGAGAGGTGCTCGATTGGATCGCGCTGGCACTCGCTGTCATCGGCGGTTTCGGATTGGCGCTGCAGGCTGGTTCCGGGCCGATGCGCCATGCCTTGGCTGGCGCCCTGCATCTTATCGCCCATCCAAGACCCGGCCGGTTCCGGCATAAACGCGAGACGGCGCTGTTGCCGCTTGATCTCGATGCTTTGAAGCATGGCGTTGAGAGCCCGCGCGATTTCGCCTGGAATCGGCTGCTCGGCTTTGATGCCTGTGTCCAATGTGGCCGTTGCGAGGAAGCCTGTCCCGCCTTTGCCGCCGGCCAGCCGCTCAATCCCAAGCAACTGATCCAGGATCTGGTGGCGAGCCAGGATGAAGGCGGTGGCAATGCCTCATATAGCGGCAGCCGACATCCCGGCAGCACGCCGGTATCGGGCGTCGGCGGGGCTGTGCAGCCGATAATCGGCGCGGACGCGATGATCCATCCCGATACGCTATGGGCCTGCACCACCTGCCGTGCCTGCGTCGAGGAATGCCCGATGATGATCGAGCATGTCGACGCGGTGATCGATCTGCGCCGGTTTCAGACGCTGGCACGCGGCGCCGTGCGGCCCAAGGTTGAGGAGGCACTGACAGAATTGCGCTACGCGGACGATGCCGCCGGCCGCGATCCTGCGGCGCGAGCCCATTTTGCCGCGGGCTTTGGCGTAAGAGTGATCGAACCCGGTGAATCCGTCGACGTGCTGCTTTGGCTGGGCGAGGGCGCCTATGATTTGCGCTATGGCCGCAGCTTGCGGGCTTTGATCCAGTTGCTGCACAAGGCAAAGGTCGATTTCGCCATATTGGAGGCGGCCGAACGCGATTGCGGCGACCTGGCGCGCCGGCTGGGCGATGAGATCACCTTTCAGCGTCTGGCAAAGGCCAATATCGCGACGCTATCGCTTTATCGCTTCAACCGAATCGTCACTGCCGATCCGCATGCACTGCATGTTTTGCGTAATGAATATAGGCCATTCGGCGGCCAATTTGATGTGATACATCACACGGCGCTACTGGCTGAGTTGGTGGATCAAGGCAAGCTGACGGCGATTACCACTGAAAGCCGCGCCATCACCTATCACGACCCCTGTTATCTCGCGCGGTACAATGGCGAGATAGAGGCGCCGCGTCGTCTGCTCGATCACATCGCCACGGGCAGGGTGGAGATGGCGCGAAATGGTCTCCGCGCCATGTGCTGCGGCGGCGGCGGCGGTGCTCCGGTCAGCGATGTTGAGGGCGAGCACCGCATCGCGGATCTGCGCATGGCACAGGCAGCCGAAACCGGTGCGGCGATCGTGGCGGTCGCGTGTCCCGGCTGCACGGCGATGCTGGAAGGCGTCACCGGTGTCAGGCCACACGTGTTTGATATCGCAGAATTACTGCTACAGGCGGTTGAACGATGACCGCTGAGCGCCGTGATCCCCGCGCGGACCGTCTGAGACATCGTGTTCCCGGTACGTCGCGCGCCCGGTTTACCATTGAGATTGCCGGCAGTGTTGCCTTGGTTGGCCCGGCCGTTACGCAAGCAGCCGCAGTTCCAACAATAACGGTGGAAAACCCGGCCTTTCTGGTCGCCGTGGTGGCGGATGCGCCGGGTGGTCTGCTAGGACCGACCGATCGGCAGTTGTTGGGGGCTGGTCGATTATTGGCAGGCGGGGATGGCGCCGTCGTCCTGATCGCCGGAACGCTGTCGGAGGATGCGGGAGCGGCGGGGGCCGATCGGCTGATTCTGCTGAGACAGGATGATGCTCCGACGCGCGCTTTGGAAATTGGTGAAATCATTGCTGCATTAAAGCCGCGCCACGCGCTGTTCAGCGAGAGCCCGGATGGGGGTGATCTGGCACGGCGAGTGGCGGTGCTGGCCGGAGAGACGCTGTTCGGCGATGTCGAGATGCTGACATCAAAGCAGATGATCCGCCCAGCCGGTGCGCACCGTGTCGAGCAGCGCTTGCCGCCGGGCAGGTTCATCGCCCTACAGGCCGATATCCAGCCGCCCTATAGCGGGGCACCGCGTGAAGCGCGGCCAATCGAGCTCGATGTCACCTCCATCCCGCCTATCGACTGGGAAGCTCGGGATATTGCCGGCGATCCCGGTCGGATGACATTGGGTGAGGCGGATTTCGTCGTGGCTGCCGGAAATGGCGTGACGGATTTCGGGACGTTTCACCGCCTTGTTGAAGCGCTTAGCGCCACCCCCGGCGCCAGCCGCGTGTTGTGCGATGCCGGGTTGATGCCGCGCGACCGTCAGGTCGGCGCCTCGGGAACGGTGTTGAACGGGACCTGCTATTTCGCACTCGGCATCGCCGGTGCGCCTCAGCACCTGGAAGGTGTCGCACGGGTCGAGCATGTTGTTGCGGTCAATACCGATCTGCATGCCGCGATGATCGCGCGTGCCGGCCTGGCCATTGTTCACGACGCGCAAGAGGTGATGCCGGCGCTGCTGGCCGCCCTGGCCGAGCGCGCGCGATGAGGATCGCGGTCCTGCTATCTGTTGGCCGGCACCCTATTTCAGGCCGTGAATGTCCCGTGCGGGTGGAGGCGCAGGCGATCGGACTTGGTCGGGGTTTGGGTGAGGTTAATGGGCTACATGCCGGAAAACTTGGTGCGCCGGTCGGGGATTATTTTGGGTACGGTGCTGACCGGCTGACCGTGCTCGGTCTTGAGCCGGCAGGCGACCCGATTCCTGCTCTTGTTGCGGAGCTTCAGGACCTGCAGCCCGACCTGATTCTCGCCGGCAGACGGGGGCAGGGCGGCAGCGATACCGGGATGCTGCCGTACCAAATCGCCCATGCCCTGGGTTGGCCTTTGGTCGCTGATGCCGCCGCCATCGGCATTGATGGAACCACGCTCACCGTCGATCAGGCTCGACCGCACGGCGCGCGCCGTCGTGTCACCCTGCACCAGCCGGCCGTGGTCACGGTTCATGGTGCTGCACCCCCGCCACGGGGTTTCAATCCTCGCCCGGCGCAGATCAACACTGTCGAACGGCGTTTGGCGCCAGCGTTGTCCGGGGCGGGCGAGGCGATACCCGAATACCCCTATCGCTACCGGCCCCGATTGATCCGGCGTGTTGCCGGCGGCGGCAAAGTCTTGGTGGACGTGACGCCGGAACAGGCCGCAACCGAGATTCTTACCTATCTCGAACAGATCGGCTTATTGCCGCCGGCGGGGGAGCAGCGG
>CAIZEE010000739.1 GCA_903931835.1 uncultured Elstera sp. | reverse complement strand
GGATATGGCCGGCGCCACGGCCGGTGCGGCGAAAGCGAGCACCAACAGCCCATCGGTGCCAGCTGCCCCGTCGGCGTCGAACGGCACGACAACGGCAACCATGACAGTCATGAGTGCCAATCCATCAACGGGCTCTACTCCATCCAGTGCGGCGCCAGCTGCCACGCCGGGTGCGGGCACTCCTTCGTCAACGGCCGATAAGGCGACTGATAAAGTAAGTGCTAGTCAAACTACGACCACGTCCTCGATCGGGCCGGCCGCCGCGCTGGTGCGGATGAATGAGGATTATTTCCGCCTCGACTACGACTTGCTGCATCTGCTGGTTGTTGCGTGCGTCAATGACAACGATCCAACGCGGCTTCATTCGAGGCTGCCAGAGCACGCGACGACGACCGATGTTCGCGACAGCCAGGTAGAAAATGCCTGGCTTAAGCCAATCTGTGACGACCTAGTATCGCAACCCAAACTCGTTGTGGCGACGGATAAAGCCGGGAATCCGATAAAGGACAAAAACGGAAATCCTATAATGGTTGCGGCGGTGGATAAAGACGGAAACCCTATAACGATCGTCAGCCGAATTGCTGCGATGGACCAACTCGCCTTTCAGGCGGAAATGACTGCGGCCCCGCCGGTCAAACTCGAGACCTCCGTAGCGGAGAACAAGGCTGCAGCCGCACCGGAGGCCAAGAAGACACCAGCTCCACCGTCGTGCCCGGCTTTGCCTAGCGGAACGACATGGACGGTCAAGTTCGACACGGGAAGCACGCTCGACGCGACGGGGAAGGCAGTGGTCGACGAGGCGGCGCAAACGATCGTTGCCGCTCTTAAGACCGACACCTCGGCAAAGGTGACGGTCGCTGGCTATACCGACGCCAGCGGGACGGCAAGCCAGAACAGCGTGATGGCAGTCGCTCGCGTTAAGGCTGTAACCGACCCGCTCGTCGCCGGCGGTGTTGCCGCATCGTCGATCAATAAGGGCGTCGACGGCTCCGCTAGTTCCTGTCCGAAGACCAAGGAGGCGGTCATCGTCCTGACGCCGACACCGAAAAAGTGAGCTCGTCAGGCGGCCAAGCAGCGGTGGCTGCTCCGGGGACCGAGGAGATCGGCGTGATCGTGGTGCATGGGATCGGCGAGCAGGGCAGATTCCAGCATCTTGATGGCGAAATTCATCAATTGGTTCGGGCGTTGATGGATTTGTTTCCAAGCGGAAAGGTGACGGTCGACATATCGAGTGCTGGAGCCGGCGCATTCTTCGCGGTTCAGGACAGCTGGACAGCGGGCTCTCAGCCGAGCGCTCGGATCGTCATCCAGCACGACCTCAACGGCAGCCTTCAGGAAAGCCGGCTCATGATCCATGAAGTTTGGTGGGCCGACGTGAATGAGCGCTATTCGTTGGCCAAGCAATTCCGCTTTTGGCTCTGGGGTCTCGGGGTATGGGCACATCCCGGCAAAACTGGTTCGGCGCTTGAAGGCGCCAAGGAGATGCAGCTCCCCCGTTCTCCGCGAGGCTCCTGGTCGAAGGCGAGGGTCGGACTGTTCCTCGCGGGCGTGTTTTTCGTGCTGGTCGGCTACTCCTTAGGGGCCCTCTTCTTCGTCATCACGCGGCTGTTGAACCTGCAGATGCCCGATATGCTCCGCACGCTGACGAATTATATTTCGGGCGTGAAGCTTTATAATCAAAAGCGACGGCTGGGTCCGGGTTTTCCCTCCGCGTCAGAAGATTTTCTCGACACGGTGGGTGAGCCGCCGCGCGTCTCCATCCGGCGGCGAATGGTGCGAAGCATAGCCGATGTTGCGTGCCGCACCGTGCCTTATGATCGTTGGTATGTCCTGGCACACAGTCTCGGCTCGGTCGTGGCGTTTAACGGTTTGATGGAAACGGCATATGCCTGGCCCGGCTATCTTGACGAGGAGCGGTGGAGGCTGCTTCGCACGAACGGATTCATAAAATGCGCCCCACCACCTCATCCCGGCACGACCATGCCACGGCGGCCTGTCTGGGCCGACCCTGCCGAGATGGTTGACCGTCAGAAGATATTCGCTCGCTTCTGCGGCTTGTTGACCTATGGCTCGCCGTTGGAGAAGTTCGCCGCGATCTGGCCGGCCATGGTGCCGATCTCCAAGGACGCGGTGTTCGACGCCGAGTGGATAAACCTGTATGACCCGATCGATC
>CAIZEE010000738.1 GCA_903931835.1 uncultured Elstera sp. | reverse complement strand
TGGGCGAAGTCATCGATGCCTGCTGCGCCTATATCGACAACGACCAGATCACCATCGATGAGCTGATCGAGCTGGTGCCGGGACCCGATTTCCCGACCGGCGCCCTGATCATGGGCCGTACCGGCAGCCAGGAAGCGGCACGGACAGGGCGCGGCTCGGTCATCATGCGCGCCAAGACGCATATCGAGGAAATCCGCAAGGATCGCGAAGCCATCATCGTCACCGAAATTCCGTTCCAGGTGAACAAGGCGCGCATGCTCGAACGCATGGCGGAACTGGTTCACGAGAAGGTGATCGAGGGCATTTCCGACCTGCGCGATGAAAGCGACCGCGACGGCGTGCGCATGGTGATCGAGCTCAAACGCGACGCCGTGGCGGAAGTCGTGCTGGCGCAGCTTTACAAGCACACCCAGCTGCAGACCAGTTTCGGCGTGAACACGCTGGCGCTGATCGGCGGCCGGCCGGAAATGCTGAACTTGCAGCAGATTATCGCTGCCTTTGTCGATTTCCGCGAAGAGGTGATCACCCGCCGCACGATCTTCCTACTGGGCGAGGCGCGCAAACGCGCCCATCTGCTGGTCGGTCTTGCGATCGCAGTCGCCAATATTGACGAGATCATCGAGCTGATCCGCGTGTCATCCGATCCCGCGATCGCGCGTACCGAATTAATGGCGCGGGCCTGGCCGGTCGCCGATGTCGGCCCGCTGATCGAGTTGATCGACGAGCCGGGCCGCGTGGTCGAGGAGGGCGGGTTCTATCACCTGTCCGAAGTCCAGGCCCGTGCGATCCTGGAGTTGCGCCTGCAACGCTTGACCGCGATGGAACGCGACAAGATCGGCGACGAGCTGAAGGAGTTGGGCGAGGAGATCGTCGATCTGCTGGGCGTGCTGGGCTCACGGTCACGGCTAATGGAGATCATGCGTAACGAGTTGGTGGCGATTAAGGCACAATTCGCCAATCCGCGCCGCACGCAGATCGAGGCGTCCGAGTTCGATCACGACATCGAAGACCTGATCCAGCGCGAAGACATGGTCGTTACCGTCAGCCATATGGGCTACATCAAGCGCGTCAAACTGTCGACATACCGTGCTCAGCGGCGCGGCGGCAAAGGCCGGTCGGGCATGGCGACGCGCGACGAGGATTTCGTCGAGCAGCTTTTCGTCGCCAATACCCATACGCCGATGCTGTTCTTCTCAACCGCCGGCCGTGCCTTCGAGCTGAAGGTCTGGCGCCTGCCCGAAGGCACGCCGCAGAGCCGCGGCAAGCCGATGGTGAATATGCTGCCGCTGCAGCCGGGCGAACGCATCGCCACCGTTATGCCGCTGCCGGAGCCAGAGGAACGCGAGAACCTGAACGTGCTGTTTGCGACGTCGAAGGGCGAGGTTCGCCGCAATCTCCTGTCCGATTTCCTCAACATCAAGTCCAACGGCAAGATCGCCATGAAGCTTGAGGACGAGCAGGGCAACAGCCTCGGCAACCTGATCGCGGTGATGACCTGTACCGACGATCAGCACGCGCTGCTCGCCACCCGCGCCGGCAAATCGATTCGCTTCAACGTCTCCGACGTTCGCGTGTTCAGTGGCCGCAGTTCGACTGGCGTGCGCGGCGTGCGCTTGGCCGAGGGCGACGAGGTGATCTCGATGTCATTGCTCAACAGTTCGCTGGCAACGCCTGAACAGGCCCGCGATTATCTGCGTATCGCCGTTGCCAGACGCCGCTTGGGCGATGAAACCGTTGAAGCGGTAGAGACAACGCCTGACGATTCGGAAAACGGTGAGGAGTCTTCAGTCAGCGACACGGTTGACGACGCCTTGTCACGGCTCGGCGAGGAAATGTTCGCTAAACTGGCGGAGGCAGAGGAGTTCATCCTCTCGGTGACCGAAAATGGCTATGGCAAGCGCAGTTCAGCGTATGAATACCGCACGACGGGGCGCGGCGGGCAGGGCATCGCCAATATGGATATCACCGCAAAGACCGGCGGCATCGTCGCCTCCTTCCCGGTCAAGGGGACCGACCAGATCATGCTGGTGACCGATGGCGGCCAGTTGATCCGCACGCCGATCCGTGATGTTCGCATCGTCAGCCGCCGCACTCAGGGCGTCATGCTGCTGCGCGTGGACGAGACCGAACGCGTCGTCTCGGTCACGCGTCTCGAAGAATCGGGTGATGACGAGGGTGCGGAGAACGAACTCGGCGATGATCAGATCATCGATGGCGAAGCGCCGTCCGACGACGCTCCTGCATCCGAAGCGGGTCCAAGCGGCGAGGGTCCAAGCGGGGAGGGCGAGGCATGAGCGTAACGGGGCCCCGCATCGCAATCTATCCCGGCACGTTCGACCCGATCACCACCGGCCATATCGACATCATCCAGCGGGCCAGCCGTCTGGTCGACCGATTGGTGGTCGGCGTCGCGGTTAATGCTGGCAAGGGACCGCTGCTATCGCTAGATGCACGCGTCGAACTGGCGCGCGAAGAGGTGATGAAGTTCAGCGGCAAACCGGGCCATGCGGTGATAGAGGTCATTCCGTTCTCCTCCCTGCTGATCAACTTCGCACAAGAGCATTCGGCGAAGCTGATCGTGCGCGGATTGCGGGCGGTATCGGACTTTGAATACGAGTTTCAGATGGCCGGCATGAACGCCACGCTCAATCCGGATATCGAGACGGTCTTTTTGATGGCGGCCGATGGTCAGCATTTCGTGTCGTCACGCTTCGTCAAGGAAATCGGACGCCTGGGCGGCGACATCTCGCGCTTCGTGCCGGCCAGCGTCGCCAAGCGCCTGGCCGAAGCCTTCGCCGCCGATCCGGAGGGTAATAGCCGAGCCGCCAAACAAACGCCGTCGACCGGATAGCCTCACGGTTGACCTCAACCGGTCATGCCCATATGGTGCCCACGCTTTTCGCGCCTGCGCGTATGAGCCCGTAGCTCAGCTGGTAGAGCACCGGACTTTTAATCTGGTTGTCATGGGTTCGAATCCCATCGGGCTCACCATTTACATCAATGTCCGTACCGGACACATGGGTAACAGATCGTTCCTAAGACATAGGTAACAGCCGCTCGCCTGTTAGCGT
>CAIZEE010000737.1 GCA_903931835.1 uncultured Elstera sp. | reverse complement strand
AGATCGGGCCATTCGAAGGACACGATGCTGTGGCCTAGACCGGCCAGGGTTTCCGCCGTGCGCGTCGTTGCGGCGGCAATCTCGGGCTCAGCCTCCCGCCCATCTGGGCGTGTGATGATTAGCCCGATCCTGAGAGGCTTGACCGGTGCAGACAGGCTGGCGAGGAAGGATGCCGGCCCCGCCGGCGCCTGATAGGGCGCGCCGTTATCCCAGGCCGAACTCGTATCCAGAAACGCCGCTGTATCACGCACGGATCGCACCAGAACATGCTCGGCATCAAGGCCGCAGACCAGTTCGCCGGCGCCTGGACCAACCGGGTTGCGGCCACGCGTCGGTTTCAAGCCGACCAAGCCGCAGGCGGCGGCCGGCACGCGGATCGAGCCGCCGCAATCAGTACCATGCGCCGCCGGGACCATGCCGGCCGCCACGGCTGCCCCGGCGCCACCGCTCGACCCGCCGGTCGAATGATTGGTGTTCCAGGGATTCCGAGTTGGTCCTTGCCAACGTGGCTCACACGTGAATTCAGCGGCAAATTCCGGTGTCTTGGTTTTGCCGATGATGACCAGGCCGGCGGCACGCCAGCGCTTCACGATCTCACTGTCTTCGGTGGCGGGTGCCGCATCGGCAAAGTATTTGGAGGCATGGCGCGTGGCGAAACCTGCCGCATCGATATTCGTGTCCTTGATCAGGAACGGCACGCCGGCGAGCGGTGCGTCTACGCGCACACGTTCTGCCTGTTCATACGCCGCCTCCCGATCTAAATCGACGATGGCGCTGATCTTCGGGTCGAGCGCATCGATCTGCGCCAGCGCCAGGGTGACAAGCTCGCGCGGATGGATTTCCTTCTGCTGAACCAGCCTGGCCAATCCCAGCGAATCGTAGCCCTCATATTCCTCTGGCGTCATCGGCCGACATCCCCCATGTGCTTCTGCCTTCGAGTTTAGGCGGCTTCGACGATGGCTTCCAGCACTGCCATGCGATCGGCCTCGACGGCCGGTTTATCCCAGCGGATGCGATGGATACGGGGAAAGCGCAGAGCGAAGCCGGATTTATGACGTTTCGAGCGGCTGACCGCGTCGAAGGCGATTTCCAGCACCAATTCCTTCGCCACCTCGCGCACCGGGCCGAAGCTTTGCAGCGTGTGCCGCCGAACCCATGAGTCCAGCTGCTTCAACTCCTCATCGGTGAAGCCGAAATAGGCCTTGCCGATCGGCAACAGGACATCGTCGAGCCACAGGCCGAATGTGTAGTCTGAATACAGCGAAGACCGCTTGCCGTGGCCGCGCTGCGCATACATCAACACGGCATCGACGATCAGCGGATCGCGCTTCCATTTATACCAAAGCCCGGCGGGACGTCCGGCGACGTAGGGGCTGTCCAGACGTTTCAGCATCAGTCCTTCGATCGGCCCGTCCTCGGCTTCAGAGCCGCGACGGTATTCCAGCAGATCGTCAAAATCCTTGAACTTGAGTTGTGGTGACAGGCTCATACCCGGTGGTTTGACGCGCTGGTACCACTCTTCGAGATGCCGACGCCGCTCGGCATATCCGAATGCGCGCGTATCGACATCGCCATCGAACAGCATGTCGTAGAGCAGGATATGTCCGGGCTGGGCGTCGATCATCTTCTGGCTCGGCGTCTTGCGATTGAGGCGCTGCTGCAGATCGTTGAAGGAGCCGAGGCGATCGCCGCTGCGTACCATCAACTCACCGTCCAGCACCGCCTGGAACGAGACCCTGTCCAGCACTTCCGGAAAGCTCTCGCCAATATCGTCACCGCTTCGCGAATACAGCGCCTTGCCGGCGGCGTTGGCGACCAGCTGCACGCGGATACCGTCATATTTCCATTCGGCCGCGAAGGTGTCCGGGCTGAAACTGCCCTGATCCTTCTCGTCAACTGGCTGGGCCAGCATGACCGGGTGGAAGATCGGCTTGCCATGGGTGAAGGGTGCCTCGGCGCGGCCTTCCAGCCAAGCGAACAGATCCTCATAGGGCGGCTCGACCCCATGCCAGACGGCTTCGATCTCCTGCACGTCGCGCCCACCGTATTGCGCGAGAACTTGTTTCAGGAACCGGGCGGAGATGCCGACGCGCAGTCCGCCCCGGCTGCCGAGTTTCAGAAAGGCCCAGCGTTCCGGTGCCGTCATCTCATCCAGTCGGGCGGCGATATAGCTGCCGATCGTGGCGCGCGGCAGAGTCTGCAGCGCGTTCACGATCTCCGACAACGAGGGCAGGCTCTCGGCCGGCGCGTTGACCGGCCACAGATGGGCGACGGTTTCGGACAGCTCGCCGACATAATCATAGGACAGATCGACCAGCACCGGATCGACACGCGCATACATCAGATCGCGCACCATGCTGCGCTT
>CAIZEE010000736.1 GCA_903931835.1 uncultured Elstera sp. | reverse complement strand
TGTCTGCGATCAATCCGATCGGCTGGGTGCAGACTGCTGCCCAAACCAATGCTGTGGCTACAGCGACGCAGCCGGCACCGGCGACGCCCGTTGTAGCGATGAGTCCCAAGAAGAATGTTGTATTCGGCGTTGACGCGAGTTTTTCTAGCGCTCCCGCCTCACCCGTGCTGCTGCAGATTAAGGACGGCAGCACGGTGATCTGGCAGGACTACATCACCAGCACTTTCACCCGCCAATTTATCCGCGGCATCAATGTCACGCCAGGCAATGCCGTCAGTGCGGTACTTGCCGCCGCTGGCAGCACGATCATCGGCACAGTGAATATCGACGGCTGCGTGCTATGACCTGGAGCTACAGCATCGGCGTTCTGGCGAGCTCAGCCAAAGATCAGCTGCGCCTGATGATCGGCGATACGGTCGCCGCTTCGCCGCAGTTTCAGGACGAAGAGCTTGCCTGGTTCCTGACGCAGCGCGCCTCGATCTGGGGGGCGGCGTCACTGGCCTGCCAGACATTGGCGACCCAATACGCGCGCAGCGCTGATAGCGCTGCCGGTGAAACCAGCTTGAAGCTCAGCCAGATGGGTGCGGCCTATGCCCGCCGCTCAGCATTGTTCGAGGCAAAAGACGCGTTGCTCGGTGGCGCCATGCCTTATGCCGGCGGCACCTCAGTCGTGGACAAGCAGGCGCAGATCGACAATAGCGATCGTGTCGCGCCCCAATTTTCAATAGCACTCGAGGATAATGTTCTGCCAGTGCCGAGCGACGGCAATCCTGCCGGGAGTGCGGGCTGATGTTGCCGTGGGAAGGGATCTTCCTTTACCCCCGCACGATCGCGATCACGCGTCCGGCAGTGCAATCGGCGGTCGGGTCGGAGCCTTATGGTGGGTTGAATGCCGCGACCGAGACCAGCGTCGCCGTCGGCTTGCCAGCCTCTATCCAGAAAGCGGGTGCCGCCGGCACGCCGCTTGGCGGCATTCCTGGCGATATCGCCGGCAGAACGGTCTGGCGAATGTTCATTCCACAGGGCTCGGCGGCGCTCGGCCTTGTGCGTGATCGGGACATCGTCACCGACGATCAAGGGTGGCGCTATCAGGTCATGGCGACTTACTGGAACAGCCTAGGTCTGCAGTTAAGCTGCGAGTTGCTGGAGGTTTGATCCGCTCGCCAAGGCCACGCCACCTGCCACCGAAACAATTTTGAAACCGCCAAGAGTGAGGGCTTCATGCGCGTTCTAACCGTTATCGAGCAATTCGAACATGCCGGCGTTGCCTATGTGAAGGGCCAGGTGATCCGCATGGAACATCTGGTCGACGAGCTGATCGGGCTAGGCCACCACGCCCAGCATTTCGTTGCCACGACCCATGATGACACGCCCGTCGTCGCCAGCCCGACTCCGCCTGTCGAGGCGGACGACAAGCTTGTCAAGACGGGCAAGTAACCCTTCGGGCTTCCGCCCTGCCGACGCTCAATCCGCGTCCAATACCATTCCGCCACATCATTGATGGAGTCCACCCATGCCGATTTACGCGTCGGGCACGCTCAACACGACTGCGCTCGTCGTGCCCAATCTCTACGTTCAGGTTCTGGCGCCGCAAGTGGCGTTATTGAATGGCGTGCCGTCCAATATTCTGGGCGTCGTTGGCACGGCGACATGGGGGCCGACCAACCAGCCGCTCACCGTGGCCAGCTTTGCCGACCAGGTGCGCCAGTTCGGCTATCCTCAGTTGCGCAAATACGACATGAGCACGGCTGTCGCCATGGCGATTTTCCAGGGCGCCAATAACATACGCTGCGTGCGGGTTTCCGATGGCACGGACACGGCGGCATCGGCCTCTATCGGCAGCAGCAATCTTACCCTGACCGCGAAATATACCGGGACGCTCGGCAACCAGATTCAAGCGACACTGGCGACTGGGACTGCGGCTACCACCTGGCGCATCACGCTCAATATCCCCGGCCAGATCCAGGAGGTCTTCGACAACATCGCCTCCGGCATTGCATCGGCCACTGTGACGGCGGGCACCGGTTACACCTCCGTTCCGTCAGCAACGGTCACTGCGCCGAATATCGCGAGCGGCCCGCAGCAACAAGCGATCGTCTCTGCATCGCTCGCTATTACAGGCACACCGACAGTCTCGGCTGGCGGAGCGGGCTATGCGGTCAACGACAAGATCACGCTCGCCAACGGTGTCATCCTGAACGTCGCCTCGGTGTCCGCCGGCGCCGTTGCAACGGTTACGGTGATGAGCGCCGGTCAGCTGACCGGGGGAGCGGTTCCAACCAATCCCAATGCCCAAGTCAGCACGACCGGATCCGGTACGGGTGCGAGTTTCACCCTTGCCTGGGGGCTTGGTCCTCTGGTGATTTCGGTTCCGGGCCAGGGCTATTCATCGGCGACCGTTACCCTGTCTGGCGGCGGAGGTACTGGCGGCTCCTATGCCATCGTTTGCTCCTACTGGGGCAACATGGCTGTTGCCATCAATAACGGCACCTCCGGCATTCGCGCACCTTCCAATATCGTCGTCGCCTCCGGTCCGACCGGAACGACCGCGCCGACAGCGGCGCCACCCGTTACCCTGTCCGGCGGCACGGACGGCGCTGGTGCGGTCAATGGGGCGTCTCTCGTCGGTGTGGACACGACGCCGCGCAGGGGCATGTATGCTCTACGCGGAACCGGATGCTCGATCGGCATGCTGGCTGATTGCGACGACTGGACTCAGGCCACCTACCAGGTCGCATACGGGCAAAGCGAAGGCACTTACATGGTCGGCGTCACCCCGTCGGGAGACACGATCACCAACGCCATTGCGCAGAAATCCAGCTACGGCATCGACAGCTATGCCTACAAGGTGATGTTCGGCGACTGGCTGATCTGGAACGACCCGTATAACAATGTGCAGCGAACGATCTCTCCCCAGGGCGCGGCCGCTGGATTGCTGTCGAACCTCTCGGTTCAGAACGCCAGCCTGAACAAGACGCTGTATGGCTTTCAAGGGACACAGCGGCAGCTCACCGGCGCACCCTATAGCCAGGCCGAACTAAGCCAGCTGATCGGCGCCGGCATCGATGTGATCGTCAACCCCGCCGTCGCCGGCAATATCTTCGCCTGCGCGTCGGGGCATAATAGTTCGTCGAACGCCGTCATTCAGTCCGACCAGTACACCCGTCTGACCAATTATGTCGCGGCGACGTTCAATGCCGGGCTCGGCTCCTATGTCGGCAAGCTCAATACCGCCGACACCTGGCGCCAGGCGCTGACAACCGTGAACGCCTTCCTGCAGTCGATGCAGGATCAGAAGCAGATCGTCACTTTCACGGCCGTGATGG
>CAIZEE010000735.1 GCA_903931835.1 uncultured Elstera sp. | reverse complement strand
TTAAGGAATAAGCTAACCGCTTGACAAGGGGTATCTTGATATTTAAGTATTAAGTTAATTACCTAGGAGACTGCATGATGACAATCGCTGATCGCTGCGCCGTCAACACTCTGGTCGAAACGCCGTACTGCAGTCCTGTCGCCGGCACGGTTCGATGGGATCCTGTCCATTCGATCTGGAATGGCGGGATGTTGATCGTGTCTCTCAGCGTTGGACCGATCGTTGCGAGTTGGAGCGCCGTCGCGGTCTTCATCATGCTCACCGGCGCATCGATCCTGCTCGGCCATAGCGTCGGGTTTCATCGCCGTTTGATTCACCGCAGCTTCGAATGTCCGGTCTGGCTGGAGTATGCGCTCGTTTGGGTCGGTACAATCGTCGGCATGAGCGGCCCGCTATGGATGATCCGGACGCATGACATGCGTGACTGGGCACAACGCCAGGTCGATTGCCATGACTATCTTGCCCATCGCCGCCCAATGCTGGTCGATGCCTGGTGGCAGATGCACTGCCGACTGGAACTGGATCATCCGCCGGCGTTCGACTTCGGCGTGGCCGGTCGGAGCCGCTTCTACCGATTTCTAGAGGCGACCTGGATGGCCCAGCAACTGCCGGTCGCCGCCTTGCTCTTTCTGGCCGGCGGTTGGCCTTGGGTCATCTGGGGTGTCTGCGCACGGGTGAGTATCTCGGTCACCGGGCATTGGTTTGTCGGGCATCTTGCCCATCGCCGCGGACCGCAGAGCTGGCTCGTCGACGATGCCGGAGTGCAGGCTCATGACGTGCCTTGGGCGGCGATCCCGACAATGGGTGAGGCATGGCACAATAATCACCACGCCTTTCCGGGTTCGGCGCGGATTGGCCTGTATCCGGGACAGAGTGATTGGGGTTACGCCTTCATCCAGATGCTGGAGCGGATTGGTTTGGCCTGGGGCGTGGTGCTTCCCGACCATTTGCCCCGTCGTGCAACGCTACGGCGGGTGATTACCGTCGAACACCGGATCCAGGCCACGCGCCATCCTCTCGGCCGGGCCCGACAAATGCGTGGCATATTCTCATTTCGTGGCTCAATCAGCCCGCTATCCTATGCAGCCTTGGCACCTCTCCTGCTGCTATCCCAGAACCTGATGGTCGCATTGGCCTATCGTCAGTCGAACTTTGAGCTCGTGCTGGATAGCGGCTTTTGGCTGCTGCCTTTGCGCCGGATGGCACGAATGCCCGGGTTATCACCGCTGGAAGGCGCCGCTGAGTTCGCATTCAGCTTGATAGTGGCATGGGGATTGGCGGCTCTTTCGTTCCGTCGGGCAGGCCGCTCGACCCTCGGCTGTCTTTTCGCGACAATCTCCATCGTTCCGTTCTTTCAGATCGCCGCCGTCGCGCTGGTTGCGGTTGTGCCTGTCCGACCGAAAGTGCCAAACGACGACCTGACGCTTGGCGTGAATGTCGCGCATATTCTCCAAGGTGCCTTGGCCGGTAGCGGCATCATTGTTTTTGCCGTGCTGATTTCGGCGGTCGCATTCGGGACCTATGGTTGGGGACTCTTCCTGATGACGCCATTTCTTGTCGGCGTCTCAACCGGCTACATCGCCAATCGGAAGGTGGTTCTCGGTTTCGGGCGGACCATAATGTTGGTCCTGGCCGCCTCCAGCCTCGGTATGATGGCGCTTTTCCTATTCGCCCTGGAGGGCTTGGTGTGCCTTGTGCTGGCAGCCCCGCTCGGTGCGATCGTTGCCCTATTGGGCGGATCGATTGGGTACAATATCGCGACAGAGGGCAGGCAAGGCAGGCCGCTCATGAGTGTTGCTTTGCTCCCCTTGGCGTTCGGGCTTGAGGCGGTGTTGCCATCGGCGATTGTAATCGATATGCAGGAGACGATCGATATTGCCGCCCCGCCATCTGTCGTTTGGGGCGCGATCATCAGCAGTGATCCGATTGGATCACGCCCATTCCTGCTGGCAACGGCGGGATTCGCCTACCCCATTCGTGGATACTTGTTGGGTGAGGGTGTGGGAGCGGAACGGGTGGGCGAGTTTTCGACCGGCATTACGCGTGAACGCATCGCCGAATGGGTGCCATCGCGGCGGCTTACAGTCGACGTGATCAGCCAGCCCCCGATGATGGATGAGATGAGCCCCTATCGGAAAGTGCATGCACCGCATGTATCCGGCTATTTCGAAACCACCAAGACCAGCTTTGAGCTCCAGCCACTAGCGGATGGCCGAACTCGGCTTACCATCGCCGATGCGCACATACTGCGCCTCGACCCAGCATTGTATTGGGAGCCGATGGCGCGATGGGCGATCAGGCA
>CAIZEE010000734.1 GCA_903931835.1 uncultured Elstera sp. | reverse complement strand
TCGTGCCGTCGGGCAGCTTGATCACAATCGGCCGCGTCGTCGCCGATCCCGCAACCCGGCGCAAATGGCCGTCCTGCCGCTCCAGCACCAGATCGACCACGCCCAGATTGCTGCCCCAGAACCCAGGCATCACCACCGGTACGCCGGCGATCGTGCCATGGCCGAGATCGACATCGGGCAATTTGGCGTAACTCGGACCCGGGAAGACGCGATGCTGATGCCCTGTCAGCACGGCGTCGATACCCGGGATGTGGGCGACATAGGCGCCGGCGTTTTCATCCTCGCCGACCGGGGCGGCATCCGACAGACCGCTATGGATCAAGGCGATGACGATATCGGCCCCCTTGGCGCGGATTTCCGGCACCAGGGCTGCGATGCTGTTCTGGATTGAGACGGCGGTAACCTTGCCCGCCAGTCTTGGCTTGTCCCACACCATGATCTGCGGGGTAACGCCGCCGATCACGCCGATCCGGACCTTTGTCCTGTTGCCCGCCGTATCGACCAGTTCCCGGTCGAGAATGACGTAAGGCTGCCAGCGCGGCTTACCGCTCGCGACATCCAGCACATTGGCCGAGACATAAGGAAAGGCCGCCCCCTTGAGCGATCGGTCAAGCACCTCCAGCCCGAAATTGAATTCGTGATTGCCCAGCGTGGCGGCGTCGTAACGCATCGTGTTCATCGCAATGATCATCGGGTGCAGCTCGTCCGGCTGGAAATTGTGAGCAGCGGCCCAATCGCCCATCGGATTGCCCTGGATCAGGTCGCCCGCATCGAACAGCAGGCTGTTCGGCACCTCCGCCCGCGCCGCCCGGACCAGCGTCGCGATGGCGGCAAGACCGACCGTCTTGTCCTCCTGATCGCGGTAATAGTCATAAGGCAGGATGTAGTCGTGTAGGTCGCTCGTCTCGAGCAGTCGGAGGTTCACCGTCTCCGCCATCGCGGCACTGCCCAGGCACTGACCCAATAGCAGCAGACAGAACAAGCGACGCATCGGCCAAGTCCCCTCACGCGGTGACGATCATGACCCCGTCATAACCGTCTTCCGCGTGTGAGCCGTATTAAATTTACGCTTGGCGCAACTCGGCGAGGAAATCACCCACCTTGGCTTCGAGCTCGGTCAGTTCGCCCGACATCGCACCGGCCGATTGCGCAACCGCGCTGACGCTGCGGCTGGCGTTGGTGGTTGAGGTCTGCACGCGGGTAATCTCGCTGCTCGTCCGGTCGATCGCGGTTGAGACCAGGCGTGCGGTATTCGCGATTTCCTGGGTCGCGGCACTTTGTTCCTCGACCGCGCTGGCGATGGTCGTCGTCACCTCGTCGATCGCCGAGACGGCGCCGGTGATCTGCGACAGGGCGGTCACTGTGTCGTGGGTGGTCTGCTGAATCTGCTCGATCCGCTGGGCGATGTTCTGTGTCGCCTGCGCCGTCTGTGTCGCAAGACTCTTGACCTCCGAGGCGACGACGGCGAACCCCTTTCCGGCGTCGCCGGCCCGTGCTGCCTCGATCGTCGCATTGAGGGCCAACAGATTGGTCTGGCTCGCGATTTCTTCGATCAGTTTCACCACGTCGCCGATCTGATCGGCGCTGCGCGCCAGCGTCTCAACCGTGGTCGCGGCGTTCTTCGCTTGCTCGGCAGCCCGTTCGGTCATCGCCGACGCCTCAACCACGCGGCGGCTGATTTCGGTGATCGAGCTGGTCAGCTCACCCGCCGCATGGGACAGATTGGTCGCCCCTTCGGCAACCTCGGCGGTCGAGGATGAGGCGATCCGCGCGGCGTCGCCCGTTGCCGATGCGACATCGGCCAGTTGCCGTGCTTCGCCTTGCGATGCATCGGCGACGGATTTCAAGGCCGCGACCATTGAGTGGATCGTATGGTCGAAGGTACCGGCCAGTTCCTGGCGGTCACGGTGCCGCCGGGCGCGGGCTTCTTCTTGTTCACGCGCCCGCTCTTCGGACAGGCGCTGCGTTTCGGCCTGGGCTGCCTGCGCCTCGGCAACGGCGACTTCGGCGGTGGTCATGGCGCCGAACTGCTTGGCCACCAGCCACAGCAGAATGCCGGCCTCGAGCAACACGATCACGGCATGCAAGACAACGCGGCCGAGATTGGCGCCGTCCGGAAAGACCAGGGCTGGTGCCGCGAAATTGAGGACAAGGTGATGCACCGCGATCAGCACGGTCGCGATCAGAATGGTCGTACGGCAGCAGAACCCGGCCAGAATCGCGAGCGACGCGAAATAATACATGTGCCAGTCCATCTGCCAGGGATGGCCGCGAAACGCGAGGACGAGGCTGGATACGACCAGGACATAAGCGACCGCGATGGTGTAGCGCGTGGATGCCGCCACCGGATCGTTGAACGCGGCGAACGAGGCGACCGATGCCGAGACGACCGTGATGATCGCTGCGGTCCAGTCCCGCTCTATCCCCGGCATGAATTCAAAGCCGATGATGATGGGCAGATGCACCCAGAGCAAAACGGCGAGGAAGCGCGCCAGATTGCGGCGGAGTTCAAGTATCTGGTTCATGATTGTCTCAGTTCAGCTGCAGCCGCGAAGGCCTAAGTTACTCATAACGGCGAGCGCCCCCAATTGCCGGACCGAAGCGGCATCCGTGGCGGGAGCGATCAGATACACGGAATCACGAATTTGCCGGACCGGCAGCCAGCCGGCGTCGATGATACGGACCAGCGGCGGCGTTGCCCCACGGTCAGATGCGAAGACAGCAACCAGCATCTCACCAGGGCGCGGCGCCAGTGCTG
This sequence comes from uncultured Elstera sp., assembly GCA_903931835.1. GTDB lineage: Bacteria > Pseudomonadota > Alphaproteobacteria > Elsterales > Elsteraceae > CAIZEE01. The sequence continues at coordinate 4,778 of CAIZEE010000734.1, read as the reverse complement.
CTGCGATCAACACCGCCGAGCCAATCACGGCGAATGCCGCAACGGCCAGGCCCTGCGGCCACTGGACGCGATCATTGGGCTTCGTGCTCAACTCAACCTGCCCCCACAACTTGACATGCCCCTGTAATCTGGAGCTCTCCAAACTAGACCGAGGCCATCCGGGATCAAGCCAAGATGCGTCAGGAAATGTCAGTAATCCGATCGCAGATCGACGCCTGAGCTGTTCATCAAGAGATTGAGATTGCGCCGCAGGGAGTAGAGGATAGGACGCTTGTCCTGATCATTGCCCTGGTGCTTGCGGCCCGTGAAACTCCTCGCCCTGCTCGTGATGCTTGTCATGCCGATCGCGACCGCAGCTGCGCGCGAGGCGGCGTCGATGCGCGTGGGCGATCATGCAAGCTTCGTCCGCGTCGTGCTGGAAACGCCCCGCCGAGTTCAAACTACACTTACCCTCAACCCCGATGGGCTGAGCGCCACGATAACCGCCGCCGCCGATCTCGACATCGCCTTGCCCGCCCGCATGACAGGCGTGATCACGGCGATCGAAAAACTGACGCCCGGGGACGCGGCATCCGGCGTCACGCTTCACTTTCGCACCCCTGTGAAGCTCGCCAGCCAATCGACGCTGCCCCCAGAAGCCGCCCTTGGACAGCGTTTCGTTGCAGACTTTCAGCCGCTTGCCTCATCCGCCCCGGCACCGTCAGGGACTGAGGCCGCACCCCCGTCCTTCCCGCCGTCGCCGCCGATCCCGGCGCCAAAGCCCCAAACCCCGCCAGCCGCCAAACCGCCAGCCGCCGAACTGCCGACGCCCGAGATACCGAAGCCGAAGAACGGCGACTTCGTTTTGACCGGGTTTCGCTCGGCCGCTTTTGGCTTCTCGCTGGAGAGTGTGCTGCTCGCGATCGATGCCGATTTCGGCCACGAAATCCGAACCGGCGCGACCCATAGCGGCAGCGCGGGCAAACACACGCTGACGCTGGTTTCCTCCCCGCTTCTGCCCAACACGACGCCGCCCACGATCATCTACACGATTGAACCGCAACCGCGCGGCCTGTCCCTGGTCCAGTTGACCTGGAACGGGTTGGGCGGTGCCGGCCTGACCGAGGCCGACGCCGTTAAAATCACCGAACCGATGACGTCGGTGTTCAAATCCGTCGCGTTCGTAGGCGGCCACACCGTGCTGGGCCTTGCTATGCCGGATGGCCAACTGGTGGTGTTCCAAGGTACCGATGCGGCCGGAAACTCGGTGCGCATGATCATGCGGCCGGCCCCGATCGCAGGGCCGGCGGGAGAGGGCGATAAGCGCTACGTGATCGACCTCACCTACACGGAAGGCCCTACCCCGCCCTCCAAATGACCTTGCGCCGGAATAGCCTTACATCGCGCGGACGCTAACCAGGAACTCCTCGACCCGGCTGCCCAATTGCGAAGACCGGTCGGACAATGACCGCGCGACATCTAGCACCTCGCTGGAATTGCGGCCGGTCTGCAGGGCGGCCTGACGGACGCTGCTGATATTGCTCGCGACCTCCTGGGTTGCCGCCGATTGCTGCTCGACCGCGCCCGAGATCGAGGTGTTGATCTCGCTAACGCTTCTGATGGTGCGCGCGATGTCCTGGATGGCGCCAGCTGTGATCTGGCTCGAATCCTGGATTTCCTTGACCTGCTGGCCGATCTCGTCGGTCGCCTTGGCGGTTTGTGCCGCCAGGCTTTTGACCTCGCCCGCGACAACCGCAAAGCCCCGGCCAGCCTCGCCTGCCCGGGCCGCCTCGATTGTGGCGTTCAAAGCCAGCAAGTTGGTCTGGCTGGCGATTTCGGAAATCAGCCGCGTGACCTCGCCGATCTTGGCGGCGGCGGCGACCAAGTCACTGACCAGTTGTTCGGACCGGTGCGCGCCATTGACGGCCGTGCTGATGACGCGGCTTGCTTCGGTAATCTGACGGGCGATCTCGTTGGACGAGGCGGAGAGTTGCTCGCTCGCCGCCGCCACAGCGGAGGATTGCTGGTTGGTCTGTTCCGCCGCTGCGGCGAGCGACTGCGCGGTCGACTGCATCGTTCCAGCGGATTCTGAAACGACCGTCACCATCGATTTCACGCCGCTTTCAAACTCGCTGGCGAGGGCCGCATTCTGCTCCTTGCGTCCCGATATATCGGTCGCGAATTTCACGACTTTGACGATTTTGCCGTTGAGATCGCGGATCGGATTATACGACGCCTCAATCCAGGCTTCGCGGCCGCGCTTGCCGATACGGCGGAACTGCCCGGCCTGAAACTCGCCCCGGTTCAGCTTTTGCCAGAACTCGCGATACTCGGCGCTGTCGCGATAGGCCGGGTCGACGAACATACGGTGATGCTTGCCGACGATCTCCTCAAGCCGGTAGCCGATTATGGCCAGGAAATTCTCATTAGCGGTGATCACCGTGCCATCGAGATTGAATTCGATCACGCCCTGCGAACGGCCGATCGCCTCCACCTTGCCCAGCAGATCTGCGTATTGCGTCTTCTGCGCCGACACGTCGGTCGCGAATTTCACCACCTTATAGGGACGGCCCGCGCGATCCAGGATCGGGTTGTAGGACGCTTCGATCCAGACCTCGCGGCCACCCTTGCCGATGCGCTTGAATTGGGCCGAGCGGAATTCGCCACGGCGCAGCGCCTCCCAAAATGCCCGATACTCAGGTGAATTCTTCTCAGACTGTTCGACGAATATGCTGTGGTGCTGGCCTTTGACTTCATCCAGCCGATATCCCATCGCAGTCAGGAAATTTTCGTTAGCGGTCTTGATGGTGCCATCCAACTCAAACTCGATTACGGCTTGGGACTTGTCGAGAGCTGCGAATAGCGCAGCCTTATCTCCAACACGCGACAAAAGTGGCATTACAAAACCTTTCTTCCAGAGGATGAGAGAACCGGTGGGCGCCGAGGCAGCACAATCGTTATATGCCGATGTGGCTAGGCGTTTTGACGTGCTTTAGGCAGTTTTACATAGGCTCCACGGTATCCTCCTCCTCTCTGACAAACGCCAGTGATTCCTCCCTTCCCATAAAATTGGTGTTTCTCAGTGATTTATAGGCCTACGATCGCATGTCAAGATCCGCCGTTTTTGGGAATCTGCCTGCACGAGAAGAAGCGGAGCCTATGAAAACTCCAGCGCAGACTCTCGTAGGATCCGCGTATGGGGATGCGCCACTTCCCCGGCCGCCAGACGGTTCGGCGTCGTCACCTCGACAATCTCGCCGGCCGACATCACGGCGACGCGGCTACACAGATGCGCTACCACCGCCAGATCGTGGCTGACCATCAGCATGGTCAGTCGGCGCGTGCGCGTGAGGTGGGTCAGCAGGTTCAGGATTTCCGCCTGAACCGACACGTCGAGAGCGGAGGTCGGTTCGTCGAGCAGCAACACGCGCGGCTCCAGGATCAGCGCGCGGGCCAGCGCCACGCGTTGCCGCTGGCCACCCGACAATTGGTGCGGATAGCGGAAGCGATGCTGCGCCGGCAGCCCAACCTCCGCCAAAGCCGCCGTGATCCGGTCCGGCCGATCGCCGATTCCGTGAATGGCGAGCGGTTCGCTGAGCGCGGTCTCGATCGTCTGATTGGGGTGTAGCGATCCATAAGGGTCTTGGAACATGAGCTGCAGCGCCCGGCGTTGCGCCTTGCTGCGGACGGACCCGAGGGTCTCACCGTCCAGCCCCATCGTTCCGGCATCGGGGCGCACCAGCCCCGCCAGCGCGCGCAATATGGTCGATTTGCCGCTGCCGGATTCGCCGACCAGGCCCAGCGCCTCACCCTCGGCGATCCTGAACGAGGCGCCATCGACGGCCGTGACGTGCGAACCGCGCTTGCCAAAGGCGATGGTCAGATCGTCGACCTCGATCATAGCAGCCACGCGGGATCGCGCTGCAATTGCGGCAGCTCGGTACGCGGATGGCGCAGGCTGGGGATCGCGGCGAGCAGGCCCCGCGTATAGGGATGCCGGGCTTGGGCCAGTTCGTTCGCTCGGCAGGTCTCGGCGATGCGCCCGCCATACATGACCAGCACCCGGTCGCAGAAGGATGCTACCAGCGGCAGGTTATGGCTGATCAGGATCAGCGCCAGCCCGCGCTCGCGCACCAACTCGTCGAGCAATCTCAGGATCTGGCTCTGCACCGTCGCGTCCAATGCCGAGGTCGGCTAGTCGGCGATCAGCAGATCGGGTTCGGCGATCAACGCGCAGGCGATCATCACCCGCTGACCCATGCCGCCTGAAATCTGATGCGCGTAGAGTGTGGCAACCCGCGCCGGATCGCGAATATGTACCCGCTCCAACATGGCAAGGGCGGCGTCACGCGCGGTGTTCGCGGAGCCGCCAAAATGTGTGCGGTAGGTCTCGGCGATCTGCCTTCCCACGGTCATGACGGGGTTCAGCGCCTGAAGCGGGTCTTGCAGGATCATGCCGATCCGCCGGCCGCGCAGGCCGGCCCAGCGCGGTTCGTTGAGCGCGGTCAAATCGATTCCATCAAAGGCGAGTTCGGCTGCCCGCACGTTGAGCTCGCGCGGCAACAGGCCCATAATTGCACGGCCGGTCGTCGACTTGCCTGACCCCGACTCGCCAACCAGCCCAAGCCGCTCGCGCCCCAGCGTAAAGCCGACATCGCGGATCAGTGTCGATCCCGCAACCGACACCGACAGATCACGCACGCTGAGCAACGGCTGATCGGTCATGACGATGACCGGGGATCGAGTAGCTGGACCAGACCGTCACCGGCCAGGTTGAAGCCGAGGCTGACCAGGAAGAT
>CAIZEE010000733.1 GCA_903931835.1 uncultured Elstera sp. | reverse complement strand
GCCCGCTCGAAGCCACGACCATGATCGGCGCACAGGCATCGAACGACCAGCTGGAAAAGATCCTCTCCTATATCGACATCGGTCGTAAGGAGGGGGCGGAGGTTCTGGCTGGCGGCGGTCGCATGAACCACGGCGGCGAGTTGGCCGATGGCTATTACGTCCAGCCGACGGTTCTGCGTGGCCATAACAAGATGCGTGTCTTCCAGGAAGAAATCTTTGGCCCGGTCGTCTCCGTGACGACGTTTAAGGATGAGGCCGAGGCGCTGTCGATCGCCAATGACACGCTCTATGGCCTGGGTGCCGGCGTGTGGTCGCGCGACGGCAATCGGGCCTATCGCATGGGCCGGGGGATCAAGGCCGGCCGCGTGTGGACCAATTGCTACCATCTGTACCCAGCTCATGCGGCGTTCGGTGGTTACAAGCAATCCGGCATCGGCCGCGAGAACCACAAGATGATGCTCGACCACTATCAGCAGACCAAGAACCTCCTGGTCAGCTACAGCGAAAACGCTCTGGGCTTCTTCTAGAGCGAGACATCGTTATCCCCGGAGCTTCAAAGCTCCGGGGAAGTAACGGAAAGGTATCCGATGCTAGCCCGCGTTACCTGCACACCGGCGGCAGCGGCCTTGATCGAAAAACTGAAATCGATCCATGGTCCGTTGATGTTCCATCAATCGGGTGGCTGCTGCGATGGTTCCGCGCCGATGTGCTATCCGGCACAGGAATTCCGCGTCGGCGCGCAGGATGTCGAATTGGGTGATATCGAGGGCTGTACCGTTTATATCGGGGCAGCTCAGTTCGAATACTGGTCGCATACCCAGCTGATTATCGATGTCGTGCCGGGCCGAGGTTCAGGTTTCTCGCTTGAATCGCCAGAGGGCGTGCGCTTCCTGACGCGCGGGCGGGTGTTCACCGACGACGAGGCGATTGAGCTTTCGGCACTCGGTAATCCCTTGCGCGGCGACGGATCAGAGTTCCGACTCTGAGCGATGCTGCGTCCCTTTATGCCGAGGCGCTTGAACACCATCGCGCCGGGCGGCTGGGTGAGGCGAGCGGGCTTTACGCTGAGGTTCTGACGCTCGATCCAGGTCACGCCGATGCGCATCATTTGAGCGGCGTGCTGGCGATGCAGATCGGCCGTGCCGATCACGCGCTCGACAGCCTGATCGCAGCCGTGCAGCTGCAACCGCAGAATCGGCAATTTCATGTGGCGCTCGGCTTCGCCCTGTCGCGCCTCGACAGGCCGGCCGATGCCGAACGATGCTTTCGTGAGGCCTTGCGCCTTGATCCGAATCACGCGTCGACCTGGAGCCATCTGGGTGATGTGTTGGCGGTGCAGGAACGGTTAGCTGAGGCGATCGATGCTTATCGAGAGACGCTGAGCCGGCAACCGGGTCACGCCGAAACACATAACAACCTTGGCAACACGTTGCAGCGTCTCGGCCGTATCGATGATGCCGTTGATCATTACCGGCAGGCGGTGCTGGTCAATCCCGACTATACGCTGGCGCTAAATAATTTGGGCGCAGCGCTGTACCGGCTGGGCCATCTGGATGAGGCGATCTCGTCCTATCGCCGGGCGCTGATGGCCGACCCCGATCTCGGCCCGGCCCACGAAAATCTCGGTCGCGCCCTGTTGCGCGCTGGACGGTACGAGGAAGGTTGGCGCGAGCACGAGCAGGGGCGGCGGATGGAGGGCTATCGTTTCGACAAGCCGCTCTGGCCTGGCCCCAGCGGTGTACAGGGTGTCGGGCAGGGCGGCGTGCTATTCGCCCATGCCGAGCAGGGCTTTGGCGATACAATCCAGTTTTGTCGTTATATCAGCCAAATACCGACCGGAATTCGTGTGGTTCTGGAGGTTCAGGCGCCGCTCGTCTCACTGCTTCGCACGCTGTCGACCAGGATCGACGTGATGGCCGTCGGCGATCCGGTTCCGGCGTTCGACTATCACTCTCCGTTGCTCAGCCTGCCGGCGGTGTTCGGCTCGACGGTCGCGGATATCCCGGCTGAGATACCCTATCTATCCGCCGACCCTGGCGCTGTCGCGGCTTGGCGTCAGCGCCTGGCGTTGCTGAAAGGGCCAAAAATAGGTATCGCCTGGGCTGGCAGCCGCACGCAATCGGCCGACCGCCGCCGGTCGCTTGACTCGGCCCAAGTTGCGGCGCTGACCGCCGATACGGATGGCGTCAATTTCATTTCGCTGCAACCGGAGCCAGGAGAGCGCTTGGCCGACAGCCCGGTCCATCAGGAGTGGACCGATCTGCTCACCGATTTCGCCGAGACGGCGGCCTTGATCGAGGCGCTTGATCTGGTGATTTCGGTCGATACTGCCGTCATTCATCTGGCGGGCGCGCTCGGCAAGCCGGTTTGGCTGCTCAATCGGTTCGATACCTGTTGGCGCTGGCTTGACGGGGTGACGGACAGCCCGTGGTATCCAACACTTCGCCAGTTTCGTCAGAGTACCGCCGGTGATTGGGGCGGCGTTATCGCTGCCGTCCGCCAGACCCTAGCGGCCGAGTTTCCGCGTCACGCGTGACCCCGCACGTGGCTGGAGAAGCTGGTGACTTCCAGGCGCAGCGTATCGGCGTCGCGCGACAGATTGCTGGCGGTCAACAAAACCTGCGCTGAGACCTGGCTGCTTTCGCCCACCGATGACAGGATTTCGTTGATCTGCTTGCCGACCTCCTCGGCACCCAATCCCGCCTGATGCAGGCTGTCGGCGATCAGGGAACTGGCACCCTGCTGCTCGCCGACCGCGATTGCGACGCGATTGGTGATTTCGCCCATCTCGCCGATCGTACTGCCGATCGAATCAATATTCCCAACCACTTCGGACGTGGCCTTTAGCATCTCATCGACCTGGGTGGTGATCTGCTCGGTCGCCTCGGCGGTCTGTTTCGCCAGGTTCTTGACCTCGCTCGCGACCACCGCAAACCCTTTGCCGGCATCACCGGCCCGGGCCGCCTCGATCGTTGCATTGAGCGCCAGTAGGTTGGTCTGGCTGGCGATATCACTGATCAGTTTGATGATATCGCCGATGCGATTGGTCGCGGTCACGAGACCTTGCGCCGTTGCCGTGGTCTGTCCGGCCTGACTGATCGCCTTGGCGGCAATCTCCGCCGATTGGCCGACATCGCTATTGATCTGAACGATGGCGGTCGCGAGACCATTGGCGGAACGCGCCATTAATTCGGTATTGCGCTGGGCGCGGTTCAACGCCTCCGTCGCCAGACCGCTGCGTAAGGAGGCCTGTTCGCTGGCGCTTGCCATGGCATTCGCGCAGAACTCCATCTCCTTAACCGAATCTGTGACGCCGTCGAACACGCGCTGCACGCTGCTCTCGAACGTATCGGCGAGTTCCAGGCGGCTGCGGCTCTTCTCGGCGGCCGCGCGCTGCTCCGTCTCACGCTGATCCGCCATGTGATGCTGGACGCGCTCGTTCATCCGCCGGATCATCAGCTGCATCAGGCGCAGGCCAAATAGCGGCGCCTGCGCGTAAAGCTCGAACACCTTGCGGGCGGAGATCGAAAGGACCTCTACCGGCGTCTGGCACAAGGCCGACGCGGTGCGCTCGCGCGCCGAGGAGAACACGCCGATCTCGCCGATCATATCGCCGGCCTGCAACTCGACCGCGATCTCCTTCAATCTGATCGTGCCGGAGGTGATCAGAAATATCTCCTCCGATGCATCGCCGGCCGCGAACATCTGTGAATTCTGGGAGAAACTCCGCGGCTTCATATAGGGCGTCAGGAATTCGAGCGAGACGGTCTTCGCATCGCTGTGGGACTGGGTGAATTCCAGCAGGTTCCGCAAGCGCAGCAGCCGGGTGATATCGATCAAGCCCAGCATGAGGTAGGCGAGCGTTATGGCGGGCGATCCTAGATAAAGGCCAGCCGCCAGGGCTAACGCGATGATCGCCGTTCTGGGCCATGCGATCGGCAATCGGCTCATCACGAAGAAGGACAAAGTCAAAGCGATGGCCAGGCCGGCCAACACCCATTCCCAGATCAGCATCCCGTCAGCCTCGTTTCAAAGCGGCAATGTCGCTGCCTAGAAAACTATACTATCGATCCGGCGGTAAGCCATGTTCTGGCAGTTTGAGGAAGATTTTCTCAAATTACTGGCAATTGATCGCCCGACCTTCGACGCGGCATTGCTTAAGGGTATTTCCATGAACATCGTAATCGGTCGCGAGCCATGTCTTGCCCTGGCGTTCCAGCATCATGAAGCCGAAAGCGGCCGGCATGTTAAGGCCCTTTGTGATCGTCATGTTATTGACCGTCAGACCGCTTAAATCATCCGGCACGCCACGGTCCAGATTGTCGCCGCTATGACCGGAGACGATCTGCGGCGGCACCGATCCGGCATAATTCGCCACCTGAAACGTGTGGATATGGCCGGCGATCATCAGCTCCAAAGCCTGTGGAAGCGCGCCGCCGGTGGCCGCAGCCAGGGTCAAGTTGCTGCCCAGCGCCACGCCCTTGTCGATCAGCGCCACACCCCAAATAGGCCGATGCAGCAACAGCCAGCTTGGGCCGCTCAGTGTCGATGACAGCGTTGCGAACTGCGCCTTATAGATCTCTTTCTGGCTGTCCGAGACCTTTGACTCAGCGGCGCTGGCAACGTCCAGCACCGCCATGGTCTGGCCGGCAAACTTCGCGAGATAAGGCGGCCTAATATCAGCGCAGGGCTCGCCCGCGACCGCGGGGTAGGGATCGAGCAGGCGCATCCAGCCCTTTCCGGCCCGCGCACAGTCTTCATGATTGCCGCGAACGAGAATCCACGGCGCCTGCACCAGCAAGGTTTCCGCAGGCGAGAAGAAATCGGCCTGCCACACAGCGTAGGTATCGCCGATCGGGCTGCCGGCGCAGCCCGCATTGCCCTCAGGGCAGCGTGTTTCGCGGTAATTATAGTCGCCAACATGGATGACAAGATCGGGCTTCTTATAGGCCGCCTCGTCGGCGACCGTGCGGAACGGCCATTCGACAGGATCGTTGCAGGCCTGCATCGCCTCGCCCTTCATACGACAGCCTGTGTCGCCGATCACCACGATCCGGTTGATTTCGTGTGGTGGCGCCTTTAGCGGTGCGTGATCGACCGCGATGGTCTTTGCGGTCGGCGGTAGCTTGGCGAAGCAGACCAGGACGGGGAACGCGCCTTCCTCCTTGTCCGCTGGCGCCCGAATCGACATGGGCGCGGCCACGCCATCGATCTCGACCACCGGACATTGCGCCTTCGTCGTGATCGCACGGACTTCGGCGCCGTCGTCGACATATTGAACCCAACGATAGGTTTCGGCCTTCGCCGCCGCTGAGAAGGCGAAGGTCAGGAGCAGGGCGGCGAGAATTTGGCGCGGGCGACTTCTGATCATCTAAGAGACCTGGCGGTGAGGGCTGGCGATACGGGGCGATCGTAGCTGCGCGGAGTGACAATTTTTAAGGTCAGGGCGATCCTTATCAATCCTTTATGGGTGTTGAATGGGTCCCGTCTCGCTTCTTTATGGCGTTCAGGCGCATATAGGGAAGGCGATTTCAGCCCCATTCGTCAAACTTGAGAACCAAAATTGCTCGATATCCTATCCCTCTTCGTCACGCTTGGATTGTTCGGTTGTGCGCTCGCCTATTTGGCGGGCTGCGAACGGCTGTGAAGGTTCACCATGCTCTTTGATTACATCCTGGGCGGCGCCGTCTCCGGCGGCCTGCTGATTTATCTCGTCTATGCGCTTGTTCGGCCGGAACGCTTCTGAACGCCTGCCCTCTCTGAACGACGCCGATAGGACCTGTTGCAATGACTGTTAACGGAATTCTGCAGATCGCGCTGTTCGCGGTGTTGGTCGCAGCTCTCGTCAAGCCGCTCGGCGGTTACATGACCCGGCTGTTCAACGGTGAGCGCGTGCTGCTCTCGCCCGTCCTCGGCCCCGTCGAGCGGCTGTTTCTGCGCGCCGCCGGCATCAAGCCGGACACAGAGCAGAACTGGGTCGGCTACGGCCTGTCGATGTTCATCTTTACGCTGCTTGGCACGGTCTTCATGTACGCCGTGATGCGGCTGCAGGACGTCTTGCCGCTCAATCCGGCGGGTTTGGGACCGGTCCCCGCCGATCTAGCCCTCAATACGGCGATGAGCTTCGCGACCAACACGAATTGGCAGGCTTACGTGCCCGAAAGCACGATGAGCTATCTGACGCAGATGATCGTGCTGACCGTCCATAATTTCCTGTCAGCCGCCGCTGGCATCGTGTTGGCGATGGTGCTGATCCGAGGGTTTGCTCGCAAATCAGCCAAGACGATCGGCAATTTCTGGGTCGACCTTATCCGCTGCACGCTCTATCTGCTGCTGCCGGTCAGCCTGGTCTTCGCGGTGTTTCTGGTCTGGCAGGGCGTGCCGCAGAACCTCGATCCTTATACCCAGGCAACGACCCTCGAGGGGGCAACCCAGATCATCGCCCAGGGACCGGTTGCCTCGCAGGAAGCGATCAAGATGTTGGGCACCAATGGCGGTGGTTTCTTCAACGCGAACTCCGCCCATCCGTTCGAAAACCCGACGGCGCTTAGCAACCTCGTCGAGATGATCTCTATCTTCGCGATCGCCGCAGCTCTAACCAATGTCTTCGGACGCATGGTCGGCAATCAGCGCCAGGGCTGGGCCTTGTTTGCGGCGATGGGTGTTCTGTTCCTGTGCGGTGTCGCGACGATCTATATAGGCGAGGCGGGCGGCAATCCGGCCTTCGCCTCCCTGCATGTCGATCAGGCGGTTAGCGATCTTCAGGCAGGTGGCAACATGGAGGGCAAGGAGGTTCGCTTCGGCATTACCAACTCCGCCTTGTTCGCAACTGCCACGACCGACGCCTCATGCGGTGCCATCAACACCCAGCATGACGCGCTGCTGCCGCTTTCCGGCATGGCGGCGTTGATCAATATCGAGCTTGGCGAGTTGATCTTCGGCGGTGTTGGGTCCGGGCTCTACGGCATGCTGCTTTTCGCCGTCATCACCGTGTTTATCGCAGGGCTGATGGTCGGCCGCACGCCCGAATATCTCGGCAAAAAGATCGAGGCAAGAGAGGTCAAGCTCAGCATGCTGGCTATCCTGGCGCTGGCGCTCTCGATTCTGGGCTTCACCGCGATCGCGACGGTTACACCCGCCGGATTGGCCGGTGTCGCTAATAGCGGACCGCACGGGTTTACAGAGATTCTCTACGCCTATAGCTCGGCGACCGGGAATAACGGCAGCGCCTTCGCGGGCCTGTCGGCGAACACGATGTTCTATAACCTGACGCTCGCCATCGCGATGTTTGTCGGCCGGTTCTTCTTCATCGTGCCGGTGCTCGGCATCGCCGGCTCGCTTGCAGCGAAAAAGCTTGTGCCGCCAACCTCCGGCACGTTCCCCACCACTGGCCCGCTCTTCGTCGGCCTGCTGCTTGGCGTCATCGTCATCGTCGGCGGCCTGACCTTCTTCCCCGCATTGGCACTGGGGCCCGTCGTCGAGCATCTCGCGATGATCTCCGGCACGCTGTTCTAGTTCATACGAGTATCCATTATGGTTCAAACCTCCCGCCCATTATCGCTGTTCGAACCGAGCATCATCGGTCCGGCGATCATCGGCAGTTTCAAGAAACTCGATCCGCGCACGCTTATCCGCAGTCCGGTGATGTTCGTGGTCGAGGTGGTCGCCATGCTCACCACGATCCTGTTCCTGCGTGATCTGTTTGCCGGGATCGGCAAGCCGGTCTTCGAAGGGCAGATCAGCCTGTGGCTGTGGTTCACCGTCGTCTTCGCCAATTTTGCCGAAGCAGTGGCGGAGGGGCGGGGCAAGGCGCAGGCCGAAACATTACGCAAGACGCGCACCGAAACACCGGCAAAGAAACTTGCTTCGCTTAGTTCCAGGGATTTCACGCTGGTGCCCTGCGCCTCGCTGAAACAGGACAGCTATGTGTTGGTTGAGGCTGGCGACTTGATCCCGAGCGATGGCGAAATCGTTGAGGGCGTTGCCTCGGTCGACGAGTCCGCGATCACCGGTGAATCGGCGCCGGTGATCCGTGAAAGCGGTGGCGATCGATCGGCTGTCACTGGCGGCACACGGGTTCTGTCGGATTGGATCAAGGTCAAGATCACGGCGGCCCAGGGCTCAACCTTCCTTGATCGCATGATTGCCTTGGTCGAAGGCGCGTCCCGCCAAAAAACGCCGAATGAGATTGCCCTCAACATTCTACTGATCGGTATGACCATCATCTTCGTGCTGGCGACGGTGACTATTCCGAGTTTCGCCAGTTACGCCGGCGGTTCGGTCTCGGTCGTGGTCCTGGTGGCGCTATTCGTCACGCTGATCCCGACCACGATCGGCGCGCTGCTATCGGCGATCGGCATTGCCGGCATGGACCGGCTGGTGCGATTCAACGTGCTCGCCATGTCCGGTCGCGCGGTCGAAGCCGCCGGCGACGTCGACACACTGCTGCTCGACAAGACCGGTACGATCACGCTCGGCAACCGCGTTGCGACCGAATTCATGCCGATGCCGGGCGTTGCTGAACGAGATCTGGCTGACGCGGCGCAGCTTTCGTCGCTTGCCGATGAAACGCCGGAAGGTCGCTCGGTTGTCCTCCTGGCACGCGAGAAATACGGTCTGCGCGGCCGCGACTTGGCGCCGGGCGAGGGATGTTTCATTCCGTTCTCAGCGCATACCAGGATGAGCGGCGTCGATCTGGACGGCAGCGCCATCCGCAAGGGTGCTGCGGAGGCGATCATCAACTATGTCAGGCAGTTCCACAAAGACCCCAATATGTCGTTCCCGCCGGAACTGAACAACACGGTCGAACGCATTGCGCGCGCCGGCGGAACGCCGCTCGCCGTAGCAAAGGATGGCCAGATTCTAGGCGTCATATACCTCAAGGACATCGTCAAGGGCGGCATCAAGGAGCGCTTTCAGGAGCTCCGACAGATGGGTATTCGCACGGTCATGATTACCGGCGACAACCCGTTGACCGCCGCTGCCATCGCCGCCGAATCGGGTGTCGATGATTTCCTGGCGCAGGCAACCCCTGAAACCAAGCTGAAGCTCATTCGCGATGAGCAGGCCAAAGGCAAGCTCGTTGCGATGTGCGGTGACGGCACGAATGACGCGCCGGCCCTGGCGCAGGCGGATGTCGGCGTCGCCATGCAATCTGGCACCATGGCGGCGCGTGAAGCCGGCAATATGGTGGACCTTGATAGCGATCCGACCAAGCTCATTGAGATTGTCGGAATCGGCAAGCAATTGCTGATGACGCGCGGCGCGTTGACGACGTTTTCCATCGCGAACGATGTTGCCAAATACTTCGCCATAATTCCGGCCATGTTTCTGGTGATCTATCCAGAGCTCCAGGCGCTCAACGTGATGCATCTGGCGACGCCAGAGAGCGCTATTCTGTCGGCCATCATTTTTAACGCGCTGATCATCATCGCGCTGATCCCGCTATCGCTGAAAGGGGTTACCTACAAGCCCAGTACGGCCACGCAGATCCTGGGTCGCAACCTGGCGATCTACGGCGGCGGCGGCATCATCGTTCCCTTTATCGCCATCAAGGCGATCGATCTGCTGGTCAACGCGATCGGACTTGTTTGAGGTGTCTTCCATGTTACGTGAATTGCGTCCAGCTCTGGTCCTCCTGGTCATTCTGACCTTGGTCACGGGCGTCTTGTTCCCCTTCGCGGTCACCGGCGTCGCCAAGATCTTCTTCCCGACACAGGCTGCGGGCAGCCTGATCGAGCAGGACGGCAAAATCGTCGGCTCGGCCTTGATCGGCCAGAATTTCTCGGACCCGAAATATTTCCACGGCCGCCCGTCAGCCACCACGGCTGCTGATCCGAACGATCCCGATAAATCGGTTGCAGCCCCGTATAACGCCGCCAACTCGGGTGGCGCCAATCTCGGGCCGACCTCAAAGGCGCTGAGCGACCGTGTGGCGGAGGAGGTGAAGGCGCAGGGTGTCGAGGGGACGGCGCAAATCCCGGTCGACCTGGTCACTACCTCGGCCAGCGGCCTTGATCCCGACATTACCCCTGCGGCGGCGGAGTTTCAGGTGCCGCGCGTGGCGAAGGCGCGCAACTTGCCGGAACAGGCGGTACGCGATCTGGTCATCCGCAATACCGCTGAACGTACCGTCGGTATTCTGGGAGAAAGGCGGGTAAACGTACTAGCGCTCAACCTCGCCCTCGACCACAGTCACTGAAGATCTGGTGATGGGGTTGTATGGAAACGCCGATAGGGTCTGACGGTCTGGGTGCCGGACGAGGTTTGAGGACCCGAGCACCGGTTGCGACGGCCTTTCTTTATAGTGCTGCCGCAGTTGCCATCGCGACCGGCATTGGCATGGTGATTCAGTCCTTCATCACCATGAATGTCGATTTGGTGCTGCTGCTCGCGGTCCTGTTCAGCGCTATTCGCTTTGGTCTCATCCCATCGCTGGTCACCGCAGCCTTAGCAACGCTGGCGCTCGATTTCTTCTTCGTTGATCCGCTTTATACCTTGGAGATCGCCGATCCACGCGATGTGGTGTCACTCGCTTTCTTCGCCATCATCGCCATCGCGACCAGCAATCTTGCCGGTGAGCTGCAACGCCAGATGCGTCGGGCGGAGACCGAGCGTCTGCGCAATGCCATGCTGACCTCGATCAGTCACGATCTCAGGACGCCGCTCTCTTCGATCATCGGCGCTGTCACCAGCCTGCGTAGTTTTGGGACCCTCTACTCGGTTGAAAATCGCGACGATCTGCTGGCGACCATTCAGGACGAGGCCGAACGGCTCAATCGCTTTATCGGCAATCTCCTGGACATGACGCGGCTGGAGGCAGGCGGCATCCGTGCGACCGAGGACGCCGTCGATATCGCCGATGTCGCCAATTCGGCCGCAGCCTGCATTCGCCGGCTCGGACGTGGTCAGCGCATCGAGCTTGATCTTGATGATAATCTCCCGCTCGCCCAGGCCGATTTCGTGTTGCTTGAGCAATCGCTCTTCAACCTTCTGGATAACGCCACGAAATACGCTGAGCCCGAGACCACTGTGACGCTTCACGGAACCAGGCAGGGCGGTTTCGTTGTCCTTGATGTAATCGATGAGGGGCCTGGCATACCGTCCGGCCAGACAGAAGCCATTTTCGATAAATTTACCCGGCTGCAACAAGGCGATCGCCAGCGCGCTGGCACGGGCCTCGGCCTTGCGATCGCCCGGGGCTTTGCGACGGCGATGGGTGGGACGATCGCTGCCGCCAATCGAACGGATCGGCGCGGTGCGGTCTTTAGGCTGCGTCTGCCGGTCGCTGCGATCGAGAGGCGTTTCGGCGCTGAAGGGGTCGTCGATCATGGCTAGGCCTGTCCGCGTGCTGGTGGTCGACGACGAACCACAGATGCAGCGGTTGCTGCGTACCAGCCTGACCGCGCATGATTATGAAGTCGTAGGCGCCGAAACGGCGGGTGCTGCGATACGACAACTGCAGTCCGGCGACCTCGATCTGGTCATTCTGGATTTGGGGCTCCCCGATCGCAGCGGCCTGGAGGTGATTCAGAGCGTGCGATCAACCTCGCAGATTCCCATCATCGTGTTGTCAGCGCGTGGCGATGATGCCGCCAAGGTCGCGGCATTCGATCTCGGCGCCGATGATTACGTGACCAAACCATTCAGCATGGTTGAACTGATTGCGCGTATCCGGGCAGCCTTGCGTCATCGTTTCCAGGAACAGGGGGTGACGCCAGTCATCCGCTGCGGCGAGCTGTCGATCGATCTGGTCAAACGCAACGTGATTATGGGCGATCAGGGGCTTAGCCTGACACCGATCGAATATGATCTGTTGGCGACTTTGCTTGAGAATACCGGCAAGGTGCTGACGCATTCCTTTCTGTTGAAGAAGGTATGGGGCGACAACCGGGCGAGCGACGTCCAGTACTTGCGTGTATATGTTCGCTCATTGCGTCAGAAATTACAGGCGGCCTCGCTTCGGGCGCCGATCATCCATACCGAACTCGGGGTCGGCTACCGCCTGATGCCGTTTGAACCAGAGGGTTGAGCAATGCCGAGTATCGCTATTATCGGTGCGGGCCCGGCCGGGCTGATCGCTGCCGAGAAGCTCGCGCATTCCGGTGCCGAGGTCACGATCTATGAGCGCATGGCGTCGCCTGCGCGAAAATTTTTGATGGCGGGGCTGGGCGGCCTCAACCTAACTCATAGCGAACCGATCGAGCGGCTGATCGAGCGTTACGGCGATGCGACGCCCTGGCTTCGGCCCATGATCGAGACATTTTCGCCGGCTGCGCTCATTTCCTGGTGCGATGGGTTGCGGCAGCCGGTCTTTATCGGCACAAGCGGCCGGGTCTTTCCGCGCAGTTTCAAGACCTCGCCCGTGCTGCGAGCATGGTTGCGACGGCTGCAGGAACTTGGTGTCGGGATGAAGCTGCGCCATGATTGGCAGGGCTGGGACGCGTCTGGTGGTCTTGCATTCGACACGCCGGATGGTGTCCGCATCGTTCGTCCCGATGCGACATTGCTGGCGTTGGGGGGTGCCTCCTGGCCGCGTCTCGGCGCCACTGGCGCTTGGGCGCCAATCCTGGCGGCGAAGGGGATCGAGGTCTCGCCCCTGCGGCCGGCCAATTGCGGCTTCGTTGTGGAATGGTCCAGCGTTTTTCAGGAACGCTTCGAAGGGCAGCCGGTCAAGCCGGTGACCTTGTCCTTTGAGGGCGAAATCGTGCGCGGGGAGTTCGTCATCACTGCCCAAGGCATCGAGGGTGGGGCAGTTTACGCCTTGTCGGCGTCGTTACGACAAAGCATTGAGCGATCGGGCGGCGCCTCGATCACGCTCGACCTCCGACCAGATCTCAGCCTGGACGAATTGACTCGCCGCCTGGGTGCCGCGCGCGGACGGCAATCGCTGTCGACCTATCTGCGCAAATCAGGTGGCCTGTCGCGCGTCGCCATCGGCTTGTTGGCAGAGACCGGGATCGCTGGCGTGCAGGCGCCGGCGACCATCGCAGCGTCGATCAAGGCGCTACCGCTGCGGTTGCTGCGACCGTCATCAATCGACCGGGCGATCTCCAGCGCCGGCGGTGTCGCGCGGGCCGCATTGGACGAACATCTGATGGTGCGCGAGCATCCCGGGCTGTTCGTTGCCGGCGAGATGATCGATTGGGAAGCACCAACCGGCGGCTATCTGCTGCAGGGTTGTTTCAGCACGGGTGTGGCCGCTGCTGCCGGCATTTCCGCCTGGCTTAAAGCCTAATTATTGCCGCTGCGCGGGAGGTCTTCGACGTCGTTGCCGAATTTGATGATCGGGTAGGATTTGTCGTCGACCAGCCGCGTCGCCACATCCATCGCGCGGATATAGCAATTATGCATACCGCCACATTCCGTCAGGACGACCCGATCGACGGGCGATGACATGCAATCGTCATGGGATTGGCTGAGTAGGCAGATCAAAACCAACACCTTGTCCATTGCTTGTCCTCCCGATTTGCCGCTCCCGGGAAATGGGGCGGCGATTGCACCATAATATGAACCGATCGAGCGTCTTTGACAGGGATGAGATACCGAAAAACTGTAAAGAAAAGGGGTGGACGATCGCTCGCCCACCCCCAATCCGTTACGAACGCTGGCGTTAACTACCGCAGGTCGACGACGACACGACGGTTAAGCGGTTCGCGTACGCCGGCCGCTGTCGGTACTGCGGGCTG
>CAIZEE010000732.1 GCA_903931835.1 uncultured Elstera sp. | reverse complement strand
GCCTCCCGTGCCGCATACCGCGAAGGGTAAGAGGGGGTTCAGAACCCTTCGCTTCCGAACCCTTTGGTTCGAAGCGGCTTTCTGACTCGCATCTAAGAACAACTCCTGGTCATATGCAACAGTAGAGTCGATCTTTCGTCATATTTCTTTCACTCTGGTGGTCTTGCCACGGCGGCATGTGAACGCATGAACGCATTTGAGGCTGAGCAAGACTACTATTGCCCCGTTTCCGGACAGCGGTTTCTCTCGACGATGGAGGAATGAGCGGCTGAGCTCCCGCGTATGCTCCCCACTGCAAAGACAAACGACCGCATCGCAGCAAGCTGCAGTGAACAAGAGTTATCGGAAACGATGGCTGCCCACTGTCAGCCGAAGTCGATGTCTCGGGCGGCTATTGCAGTATCGTAAACAAACCGGCGAAGGCAGAGGTCAAAGTCGTCCGCGCCTGGCCAAGAAGCCCTGCCGGGACACGACCGCGCCGGACGGACTGCAGTCCGTCCGGCGCTGTCTAAGTCGTTGGCGACCGCGCTAGCCGTCGGCGCTTGCGACCTGTGTCAAGACTAAGCGGTGAGCGGGGCTCACGGGAAGAGCGCTGAACCGGCGCGCCGCGCGCGAATTGTCGCACCGGACCGGATCGGGGAATTGGTCGTCGGGCGACCCCGACGCGTCGAACGCGAATGCGAGGCGTTTGGGCCTGACTCATCTCCGCGGCGAAAGCGAACCTCGCCTAGGTCGACGACGCGCTGACGAAGACAGGCTCGTCCACAAAGGTTCCTGCGCGCGGTTTCGGCCTTTCTGTGCGCCCGAGGCCCCGCCCCCTGAGGACCTTTGGGCGGCGGCCTTGAGCTTGACTAACCGCCTTCTAATAGAACACTCGTTAAAACCGTGACAAATAACGCAACAAGTGATACTCCAAAAAGCGCTGACACTATATAAACGAATTGATCAATAACAGGTAAATTCGCAAGCAAATCGGTCTTCGCACCGAATGTGAGGAACGCTCCAGACCCCAGAAGTAGACCGTCACTGAAATTGCCAAGACGCGCCCAGAACCAAGCGAATGAAATTCCAAAAGCGGAGCACAAAACGAAAAGGACCCTCAATGGTTTAAAGCCATACCCGGCAATAAATTCCCACAAATATGAACCCACTCCAAACGTCTGATTGTATCTAGTATACGCCTGTCTTTGCAAGAATGCGTATCGTCTGGCTTTATTGAAAATCTCCCCACCTTGAAAGCCGTCCTTTATCCCACGATATATTCCAGAAATCTGATTCGGTTGTAAACTATCTTTCATCACTATCCCTCGCTTAAGAAGACCAAGAATTTGTTTATGTTTGTTGTTTGCAAAATTTACATTCTCATCAAAGCGACAATCTGTAAATTTGTTCTTGCTGAAGAAGCAATTCAAGAAATTTGTTTCCTTCAATTCGCAATTTGAAAAGCCATTCTCATCTATAAAATCGCAGTCTTCAAAGGTACACTTCTCGATTTGGCATCCGTAGAAATGAGCAAATGAGAATATGCAGTTCCTAAACGTAATGTTGTAGAGGCGCGCGAAAGAAAAATGGGTTTGAGGAAAACAGGCCCCGTCAAATGTGGAGTGCCAAAATTGCGCATGCGAAAAGTCGATATTTTCAAAACTGTCCCCTTCTGGAAATTTAATATTCTCGCTTGATATGTCAAAGCCAGCTAAATCCCAATAGTCCTTAATAAGGCCAAGTCGACCCTGCTCGAAGTCCCATTGTAAAAAATCCTCACCGGCTCCACTGCGGATTTTCTCCATAATGTATTCGTGCAGTGTTTGTCCTTCTTCGCCTTCCCATCTTTCGCGCGAACTATTCCTTTGGTCGACATTATAGAGCGGTAATAAATCTAAACGGATGAAGCTCATCCGCCCCTCCCCCAAAAAGATGGAAGTCGCCGTCACTGTTGCTGCACCATCGCAGAGGTCGGCTCAGATCGCTCGGCGGCCGAAGCCGCAGCGCGTTCCGCTGGAGAAACAGTTTGCGCCTTCTCGCCCTTAGCTCTGGACAGCGGCGACCTAATCAAAGATCGGGTCGATCCACGGAGAATTTCAGGCCCAAGCTTTTTTCTCCGCTGGCGGCGAACGTCAACAACGCTGACGCCGCTGGCGCTACCCCTATCGCTACCCCAGCATCTTCTTCGTTCGCCGGATTTGTTAGGTTCTGTCGTCTAACCCCTTATTTTAATTGGCGACTCCGGCAGGGCTCGAACCTGCGACCTGCCGCTTAGAAGGCGGCTGCTCTATCCAGCTGAGCTACGG
>CAIZEE010000731.1 GCA_903931835.1 uncultured Elstera sp. | reverse complement strand
GAGGATAGCTGGGTGGTCGCCTCCGCCATGGCGCCACTGACGCGCGATCTGCGTTTCCTTGTCGCGGTTCGCCCGGGTTTGCAGTCGCCAACAGTGGCCGCGCGGATGACCGCGACGCTCGACCGCTTGTCCGAGGGACGGCTGCTGATCAATGTCGTCACCGGCGGCGATCCGGCCGAACTCGCCGGCGATGGCATCTTCCTGAACCATACCGACCGCTATGAGCTGACCGACGAGTTCCTGCATGTCTATCGCCGGCTGCTGCAGGGCGAGACGGTCGATTACGACGGCAAGCACATCAAGGTCGAGGGTGCCAGGCTGATGTTCCAGCCGCATCAGCAGCCTTATCCACCGCTCTATTTCGGCGGCTCATCGGGCGTCGGCCAGAAAGTCGCCGCCGAGCATTGCGATCTGTATCTCACCTGGGGCGAGCCGCCCCATCTGGTCGCCGAGAAAATCGCTGAGGCGCGCGCGGCAGCGGATAGGGCCGGGCGCAAATTCACCTTCGGCATTCGCCTGCATGTGATCGTCCGCGAAACCGAGAAGGCGGCCTGGGAGGCAGCCGATGCGCTGATCGCCCATCTCGACGACGAGACGATCGAGAAAGCTCAGAAGAATTTCGCGACCTTCGATTCGGTCGGGCAGACGCGCATGGCGCAATTGCATGGCGGCAAACGCGAGAAGCTGGAGGTCAGCCCCAATCTATGGGCCGGCGTCGGGCTGGTGCGCGGTGGTGCCGGAACCGCCCTGGTCGGCGATCCCGAGACAGTGGCCGCCCGTATGAAAGAATACCAGGCGCTCGGCATCGACAGCTTCATCCTGTCGGGCTATCCCCATCTGGAAGAAGCCTATCGCTTTGCCGAACTGGTCTTCCCGCTGCTGAACCTGTCGCATGGCAAGCCCAGCAGCGTGGTTCAGGGCAATATCACCGGCCCGTTCGGCGAGATCGTCGCCAACACCGCCTTCCCGACCGGGGTCAAGCAGGTCAGCGCGTCATGACGGCGTTCGGGCGCAGAGCCCTGCCCTGGCTGGTGCCATTCCTCATCCTTCTGGCTTGGCAACTGACCACCGAATTCGGCGTGATCTCATCGCGCAGCCTGCCGCAATTGAGTGCGGTGGCGAAGGCCGGCTGGGAGTTGGCGATAAGCGGCGAGTTGGAGCAGCATATCGCGATCAGCGCGATGCGCGCCTTTGCCGGCTTTGCCATAGGCGGCAGCATCGGCTTCCTGCTGGGACTGCTCAACGGCGTCTCATCGCTGTCCCACAAGCTGCTCGACAGCACGGTCCAGATGGTCCGCAACATTCCCCATCTGGCGCTCATCCCGCTGGTCATCCTGTGGTTCGGGATTGACGAGAAGGCCAAGCTGTTTCTGGTCGCGTTCGGCGTCTTCTTCCCGATCTATATCAACACGTTTCACGGCATCCGCACGGTCGACCCGGCGCTGATCGAGATGGGCCGCGTCTATGGGCTGAAACGCTGGCTGCTGTTCAAAGAGATCATCTTCCCTTCTGCCCTGCCGTCGATTCTGGTCGGGTTTCGCTTCGGCCTTGGCATCATGTGGCTGACGCTGATCGTGGCGGAGACCGTCTCGGCCAGTTCCGGCATCGGCTATATGACGATGAATGCGCGCGAATTCCTGCAGACCGATATCATGGTGCTGGGCATATTGATCTATGCGGTGCTGGGCAAACTGGCCGATGTCGCCGTACGCGCCATCGAATTCCGGGCGCTGTCCTGGAATCCCGCGTTTCAACGCGCATGACCATGGATCAGGCATTGGCCGAAGCAGATCGCATCGAACAGATCGCGGCCGGCTCTCCCAGCTGCGGCGTCGATATCCGGATTTCGAGACTGCGCAAGAGCTTCGGCGAAACCGAAGTCCTGCACGGTCTCGATCTCACGATCGCAGCGGGTGAGTTCGTGGCCGTGGTCGGCCGCAGCGGCTGTGGCAAGAGCACGCTGCTGCGCCTGTTGGCCGGGCTGGAACAACCGACGGAAGGGTTTGTCCTGGTCGATGGCCGTCCGGTCGATCAGGTCAGCGCCACCACCCGTGTGATGTTTCAGGACGCCAGGCTGCTGCCCTGGCGACGCGTCTTGGAGAATGTCGGGATCGGCCAGCAAGGCGACTGGCGGG
>CAIZEE010000730.1 GCA_903931835.1 uncultured Elstera sp. | reverse complement strand
GCTCTACCACTGAGCTACGGCAGCCTGAGGCGGGTTGGCCCGATGGCACGCTGACGGCGTGAACGCCGGTCGGGCAGGGGAATACACGACGTGGTGCGGGTTGGCAAGAATTGGCTGACGCGCCGTACCGCAATCGTTGCAATCAGGCGGCGGGTCAACGAGGATGCGCCGGCAATGACCTGTTCGTCGCCAATATGTGAGCTTGTTCCATGACCGCCAATAGGCGTCTTTCCGTCGCCGTCGTGGGTGCCGGCCGCATGGGCGCCAATCACGCGCGCATCCTGGCCGCTGCCCAGGGCGTCGAACTCTATGCCATCGTCGATCACAACGCGCATAAGGCGGCCAGGCTGGCCGCCCAGCACGGCTGTGCGGCTTTTGACGACCCCGCGCAGCTGGTCGGCCAGATCGATGCTGCAACGATCGCGACACCGTCCACCCTGCATGCTGAGGTTGGGCGATTCTTGCTCGCCAATGGTATTGCCTGCCTCATCGAGAAGCCGCTGGCGCTGACCGAGCCTGATTGCATCAGCCTGATCGAGGCGTCTCAAAAGCATGGCGTGCCGTTGGGTGTTGGGCATGTCGAGCGCTTCAACCCGGCCGTGATGCGCGCGATCGAGTTTCTGGACGGCGCGAAAATCCATTCGATCGAGGCCAGGCGGCTTAATCCCGGCAGCGCGCGCATTCTCGATAACGATGTGGTTGGAGATTTGATGGTCCATGATCTGGACATCGTGCTGCATCTGATGGGGCGCATGCCGACCGGCTATTCCGCGCGCGGGATTGCCTTGCGCAAGCCTGGCGTTCCGGATCACGTAACCGCCTTGCTGTCATTTGGCGATGATGCGGTGGCGAGCCTGATCGCCAGCCGCGTCACTCATATCAAGGTTCGCGATCTGCAAATCCTCACCGATACCGGCCTTGTCACGGTCGATTTCGTTGGTCAGCAAGCGCTGTTTATGCGCAGTGGCGAGCAGGATCGCCGTCCGGTTGCCGGGGCGCCGACGCCAGCCTCTATCGCGGTCGAACAATTAGCGGTGCGTCAGGCGGAGCCGCTGGCGCTTGAGTTGTCAGCCTTCCTTGATGCGGTGCGGACGGGGCGCCTCGATGCCGGTGTTTCGGGCGAGGACGCGCTGGCGGCGCTGCGGGCCGTTTGGGCCATTCAGAAGGAACTGGGGCTCTTTTGACACGGCTGCTGGTGGCGCTGTCCGGACACGGGTTTGGGCATGCGGCACAGACCGCCCCGTTGGTGACGGCGCTCACGTCGATGCTGCCTCACCTGCATGTGACGATGCGCACACCGGCACCGATTGCGCTGCTGCGTGAATTCTTTCCGCAATCGACCGACATTTTGACGCCCGATGACGACGCGCCAGCTGATTTCGGTGCCGTCATGCGATCGCCGTTCGAAGTCGATGGCCCTGCGACCGTTGCGCGCTATGTCGAGCGGCATCGCCACTATGAAGCAGCGGTTGAGGCGGAGCGACGGGCCTTGCGTCAGGCGAGGCCGGACCTTGTGATCGCCAATATATCCTACGTCACGCTGGCCGCCGCCCAGTCGCTTGGCATTCCGGCCGTCGCGTTCAGTTCCCTGAACTGGCTGGAAATCTATCGGCATTATGCGGCGGCGAACGCTGATCCCGTGATCGTCGATGAGATGTTG
>CAIZEE010000729.1 GCA_903931835.1 uncultured Elstera sp. | reverse complement strand
GGCAGATTAATGTCCGATGCCTTGCCATCATCCTCGACCACCAATTCGATCTGCGGCGCTTCATTGCGGAGGCATACTTTCACGGTCTTGGCCTCGGCATGCTTCGCCGCGTTCGTGATCGCCTCCTGGGCGATTCGGTAGAGGCCGAGCGACAGGTTTTCGGGCAATTCTTCAACATTACCAGAAACTTCGAGCCGGAACCGCGTGTGCCCACGCTCCCGCCCGTTCCACGCCGCGACCAGGCCTTGAAGGCTGGCGGTCAGGCCAAGTTGCGCGATATCGGGCGGACGCAGCCTCATCAGCGCACCACGCAATGTCTCCATCATCTCGACGGCCGTCTTACCGATCATCTCGCATTCGGGAAGCAGATCGGGGCAATCGCTGCGCGCGGTCTGACCGGCCGATGCGGCAGCGGCAGCGATGCCGGCCAGGCATTGCCCGAATTCGTCGTGAAGTTCGCGGGCGAGGTTCTGCCGCTCATCCTCTTGCGTGGCGATCAGGCGCTTGGTCAACTCGATCCGCTCACGGATATTCGCATCGAGATTTTCAGCCAAACGGTTGAAGCCGGTAGCGACATGCGACAGCTCGTTGATGCCGAATTCCGGCAGCCGGGCAGAAAGTTCACCCTCCGCTAAACGCTCCAACCCTCTCAGCACCGTCCTGGTCGGGCGTAAGACCAGCGTTAACCCGCCAAAGACCAGAAAACACATGCCAACCAGCGTCACGCCGATAACGCCGAGAAGATGGCTGGTCTCGCGCCATGCCGCGCCGATCTCGCTCGCCGGGTCGACCAAAACCACGGCGTAACCCCTAACCTGGTCGCCATCCATGACAGCTTGCGCGACCTCCCGACCCGGGTGAAATATCTGACGATAAAGCCATGCAAAACTGCCCGGCACTTTGTGGTCATCGGACTCCGTGCCGCCGCAAATGCGTTGAACGACCGCACCATCGACAGGTTTGAATGCGATGCATAGACCCGGTATGTGGAGGAGTGCAGAACTTCGTTCGAGCTCGGGAAATGGCTGCGGCGATGTTCTGGCCCAAGCAGATTGCGCGAGCTGTATTGCAAGATTTCGGGCGACCAGATCCGCAGCCTCACGGGTCCGCGCCTGCGACTTCACATCGGCCTCAATCAGCACAAAAACCGATGCAGCGGCAAAACTGAGCGCCGACAACCCGACGATGCACAGCGTTAATGCCAGTTTCAGATCGATTCTTCGGGTCATCGCGATGGCTCTGCCGATGCCGGAAATCCCGGCTACGCCCTATTAGAAGCCAAGAAAAACCGCAAAGAAAGGCTGCGTCCGAAATCCGGGAAATTTGCCCGGATGTTCTAGAGAAATCCGTCTCCGGCCTGCTGCTTCAGCTTTTGGCCAAGCTCGACGCCCAAGGCGAGGCTGTCGCTCGCTTTGCCATCAATGGATTGCCGGTGGAGTTCGCTGCCATCAGGCTTCGCCACCAACCCTTCGATCGTGATCATTCCGCCATGACGAAGCTTGGCGTGACCCGCGATCGGTGTCCGGCAGGATCCGTCCAACACCGCCAGCATGGCGCGTTCTGCTGCGACGCAACGATGCGTATCGGAATGGTCGAGCGCCTGAACGAAGCGCTCGGCCGCCGCATTGCGCCTATTGATCTCGAGGCCTATCGCACCCTGCGCGACCGCAGGCAGCATCTCGTCATGGCCGAGCGGCGTGCCGACCGACGCATCGATGCCAAGCCGGTTGATACCAGCCAGCGCCAGCAACGTCATATCGCACTGCCCTTCTGACAATTTGCGCATGCGCGTGCCAACATTGCCGCGCAGACCGACCACCTTCAGATCCGGGCGATAGAACAGAAGCTGAGCCTGCCGCCGCAGCGCCGATGAGCCAACAACAGCACCCTGCGGCAGATCGGCAATGCGCGTCACGGCGCCGAGACGCGCGCGGTCGACCAGCAGGAGATCTCGTGGATCCTCGCGCGGCAGCATCGCCGTGATCTTCAGCCCGTCGGGCAGCCAGGTCGGCATGTCCTTCATCGAATGAACGGCAAGATCGATGGCACCACTTTGCAGCGCCTCTTCCAGTTCCTTGGTGAACAACCCTTTGCCGCCGATCTCGGTCAAAGGGCCGCTTACCCGGTCGCCCAATGTGCTGATCACGACGATCTCGACGGCCGCATCGTCGCTGAGTTCCGGATGTGCTGCCGCAAGCCGGCGCTTGGTTTCGTGAGCCTGGGCGAGCGCTAACGGGCTGCCGCGGGTACCAATCTTCAGGAGCGGTGAGGCTGATGTCATTAGGCATCATTAGCCGAGGTGGATGCGTTCGTCGAGAGCCAGCTGTGCCGTGGAATCGGCAAAGTTTTGCGCGCGGACGGCGAAGCAATATGACAGAGTGGAGTCTGTAGAATTCTGGAAAAGCGTGAGAAGGCCGGTCATGAGTTCGCGTTCGATAAGCCCGTCAATGCTGGATACCGAAACCCTGTCATCTCTGGACAGTCTCGAAGGCATCCAATCCCTGAAACCGCGCGGCGGCACCCTGCCCCTGCTGCTTCGATATGTGCCACGCGGCGAACTGATCAATGCGGTTTATCCGGGCCTGCTCGTCGCGGTGACGATCGCGCTCGCCTCGACCTTCTTATCGGCGCATTACGGCGCACCGGTGATGCTGTTCGGCCTCTTATTCGGCATGGCGTTCCATTTTCTGCATGAGGATGGCCGCTGCGTCGCCGGCATCGAATTCGCCTCACGCTCGGTCCTACGCACGGGCGTGGCGCTGCTCGGCGTGCGCATTACGATAAGCCAGATCGCCAGTCTCGGCATCGTACCTGTTGTCACCGTCATGGCCAGCGTGGCAACGACGATCCTGGTCGGCGCGCTGCTGGCGCCGCGACTGAAATTGGGTCGGATTTTCGGCGTTCTATCGGGCGGAGCCGTGGCGATCTGCGGCGCCTCGGCGGCGCTCGCCATTGCATCCGTCCTGCCACGTGACGAGAATAGCGAACGCGATACCATCCTGACCGTGGTCGCCGTGACCGCGCTGTCGACGCTCGCCATGATCTTGTATCCGATCCTGGTCACTTGGCTCGACTTCGACCATGTGAAGGCCGGGCTGTTTTTGGGCGGGACGATCCATGACGTGGCGCAAGTTATTGGCGCCGGGTTCATGATCTCACCGGAAACCGGCGATATCGCGACCTATGTCAAACTTCTGCGCGTCGCCATGCTACTGCCAGTCGTCTCCGCCATCTCATGGGCGGTGCTGCGCAATTCCAAGGAAGGCGGCAAGCGGAAGGGACCGCTAGTGCCGACTTTCCTGATGGGTTTCGCCCTGCTGGTGTTGATCAACAGCACCGGCTATCTGCCGAAGCTGGCGGTCGACGCCGCGACCGAAATCTCGCGCTGGTGCCTGGTCACCGCGATCGCAGCGCTTGGCATGAAAACCTCGTTCAAAAGCCTGATCGTGGTCGGCTGGCGGCCAGTCGGGCTGATGGTGGTCGAGACGGTTTGGATCGCCGTACTCGGGCTGCTGTCGGTCAAGTATTTGGTCTGAGACCCGCTTATTCCACCGTCACGCTTTTCGCCAGATTGCGCGGCTGATCGACATCCGTCCCCTTGCGCACCGCGACGTGATAGGCGAGCAGCTGGATCGGCAGGGTGTAGAGCAACGGCGCCACAAACGGGTCGATATCGGGCATCACCAGCACGGTTTCCGCGACTCCGGTAAAGCGTTCCGCCCCCGCCTTATCTGTAATCACAATCGCATGGCCCTTGCGCGCGACGACCTCCTCGATATTCGACGCGGTCTTCTCAAACCAATGCCCCTTCGGCGCCAAGGCGATCACCGGCACGCCATCGGAGATCAAGGCGATCGGTCCGTGTTTCAGCTCGCCCGCCGCATAGCCTTCCGCATGGATGTAGGAAATCTCCTTGAGCTTCAGCGCGCCCTCAAGCGCTATCGGATAGCAGGTGCCGCGACCGAGATAGAGCACGTCGCGCGCCTCGGCCAGGCGCTCAACCACCGCATCCAGATTGCCATCCATACGATGCAGCACTTCGGCCAGACGGGCCGGCACTTCGATCAGCGCCTGGGTCAGCTCCGCTTCTCGCGCGGCGTCGATACGTCCCCTGGCACGCGCCATCGCAACCGACAGGCAGGCAAGCACGGCAAGCTGCGTCATGAAAGCCTTGGTCGAGGCGACGCCAATCTCTGGACCGGCCAAGGTCGGCAGCATGAAATCAGCCTGTCGTGCCATAGCGCTGCTGGTGACATTGACGATCGTCGCTGTCCGCCCGCCATGTTCCTTGACGTAGCGCATGGCGCTGAGCGTATCGATCGTCTCGCCTGATTGGGAGATGAACAGGCTGAGGCCGTCAGGCGAAACGGGCGCATCGCGATAGCGATATTCGGACGCAATATCGACCTCAACCGGCAATCCGGCCAGTTGCTCGATCCAGTATTTGCCAACCATCGCGGCATAGTAGGAGGTACCGCAGCCGATGATCGTCATCCGGTCGACCGATGCCAGATCGAGCTTCCATTCCGGCAGATAGACCCGGCGCTCAGCCTGGTTGATCAGCGCGTTGAACGTGTCGCCAACGACCGTCGGCTGCTCGAAGATCTCCTTTTCCATGAAGTGTCGGTAATTGCCCTTGCCGACCAAGGCGCCCGACAGTTCCGTCTTCTGCACTTTGCGCTCGACGGGAGCGCCGGTTTCATCCAGATAAAGTGCGCTCTCGGCGGTCAATACCGCAATATCGCCTTCATCCAGATAGGCAATCCGGTCGGTCAACGGCGCAAGCGCAAGCGCGTCCGAGCCGAGGAACATCTCGCCCTTGCCATATCCCACCGCGAGCGGACTGCCGCGCCGGGCGCCGATCAGCAGATCGTCATAGCCGGTGAAAATCACCGCAAGTGCGAACGCGCCCTCCAGCCGCGCCATAGCGCTGACCATGGCGTCCTGGGGCGACTGGCCCTGGGCCAGATAGTCGGACAGCAGATGGACAATGGCCTCGCTATC
The DNA here is from genome assembly GCA_903931835.1 of uncultured Elstera sp. Lineage (GTDB taxonomy): Bacteria > Pseudomonadota > Alphaproteobacteria > Elsterales > Elsteraceae > CAIZEE01. Next base: position 1,390 of record CAIZEE010000729.1, on the reverse strand, counting down.
CGTCTCGGTCTCGAAGACATGGCCCTTGGCCAGCAGATCGCGGCGCAGATCGCGGAAATTCTCGATGATGCCGTTATGGACAAGCGCGACATGGGCATTGGCATGCGGGTGGGCGTTGCGCACGCTGGGCTCGCCATGCGTCGCCCAGCGCGTGTGCCCGATGCCGATATGCCCCGGCAGCGGCTGTTCTTTCAGCAGTGCCGCAAGATTGACGAGCTTGCCCTCAGCGCGACGACGCTCGATCGCGCCATCAACCACGGTCGCAATCCCGGCCGAATCGTATCCCCGGTATTCCAGGCGGCGCAAACCGTCGAGCAGACGCGGGGCGACCGCTTCAACGCCGACAATGCCGATAATCCCGCACATACCCTAAGCTCCTGTCTTCTTGGCCGACTTGCCGCGCCGAAACCGCGCCGCACCGCCTTCCCTGATCTTCAATTCGGCCCGGCTCAACGCCAGCGCATCGGCTGGAACATCCTGCGTGATCACGCTGCCGGCGCCGATCATCGCGTCGCTGCCGATCGTTACCGGAGCGACCAGCGCGGTATGCGAACCGATGAAAACGCCAGGCCCGATTTCCGTCCGCGCCTTGGTGAACCCGTCGTAATTGCAGGTGATCGTGCCGGCGCCAATATTGCTGCCCGCCCCCACCGTCGCATCGCCCAGATAGCTCAGATGTCCGGCCTTCGCGTCCTCACCAATCAGCGCGTTCTTGATCTCGACGAAATTGCCGATATGGGCACGATCGCTGATCCGCGTACCGGGCCTAAGACGCGCAAACGGACCAATCACAGTGTCCTTACCAATAACAGCGCCCTCGATATGGCTGAACGCCTTGATCTCGCTGCCGTCGCCGACTGAAACACCTGGCCCGAACACGACCGAGGGACCGATCGTCACATCGCGGCCAAGCTTGGTGTCGAAAGAGAAATAGACGGTGGCAGGGTCGATCAACGTTGCTCCGTTCTTCAACGCTTCACGCCGCAAACGGTTCTGTGCGATTTGCTCGACCCGTGCCAGATCAGCCCGCGAGTTGACCCCTAGCACCTCCTCCTCGTCGACCTCGACCAGCGCCACCTCAGCGCTATCCTCGACCGCCAGGCGGATGATGTCGGTCAGGTAATATTCGCCTTGCGCGTTGTCGGTCGTCAGACGGCCGAGCCAATCGAACAGGCGGCTTGCATCGACCGCCATGATGCCCGAGTTGCACCAGGTCACCGCCCGCTCCGCCTCGCTGGCGTCACGCTGTTCGACGATACGGGTAACGGTCCCGGACGCATCGCGAATGATGCGGCCATACCCCGTAGGATCGGCTGCGTCAAAGCCACCAAGCGCGATGCCGCAGGCCGGCGCCGCCGCGCGGCGATCGAGTAAGCGGCGCAGGCTTCCG
>CAIZEE010000728.1 GCA_903931835.1 uncultured Elstera sp. | reverse complement strand
GGGCCGGCCGCCTAATCAGGGATGAGGTCATCCGTTACCTGCTTTGTGGCAAACGGGTTCTCGTTGACAAGCCAATTCCAGGTCGGGGCTGGATCCACGTCGAGCTCGATAGGTTTCGGGTTGGTCTCGTTGAGGTCGAGGAGCCAAAAGGTATTCCGTTTGTCGCCCGGGCCGCTGGCCAGCAAGCCTGTCGTTTTGTCATCAAAGGTGACGGAGTAGATTTTGGTTTGTGCAAGCCGAACGCCGAAGCCGAAAAGCTTTAGGTGCTGGCGCTGTTCGAGCGTCAGATCACGACTTAATATCGCTTCGGCATAGACGGGCCTTCGTTCTCGCTGAAGCTGTTGACTGACCTTCACTGGCGGGGCAGGCAGGGGGGTTGCCGCTGCGGGAGCTATGTCCGAGACCGCAAGTGGCTGAGGCTGCTCCACGGGCTTTAAAACGTGATTTTTGGTAGGCCCGATTTCGGCTCCGGCTTTCACTGATTCCGGGGGGTCGTGGCGCGGCGTCTGAGCGGTCGTACTAGCGGGCGGTGCCGGTGGGATTGTCAGCGTGGGTTTCGCTGCCTCGGGGACCGTTATAGGTGGTGCTGGCGCCGTAGGCTCCGGCGCCGGCGTTGGCTTCTTGACGATGGTCGGCGCGTCGATAGCCCAGCGCTCAACTTTCGCAGCGAAGGGTGGCTGCGTGAACCTGGTAACGTTCCAGTGCTGATCGAGGCGGGCGACCTGGTGCCCTTCTGTCCTTATGGCACGGAGATATTCGCGGGGACCGATACCAACTATGGCGCCCGCGCACATGTAGAATTTGACTTCGTATTGGTTAGAGCCGAACAGGCGAAGGGCGTTCATCCGTTGGTCAAGCGAGAGTTCGTTGAAGGGGACACGGACGATGATGCTATCGTCGTAGTACGGGCGGAGCACTGTCGTTGGCAGGGGTGCTGTGGTGGGCTTGGGGCCTAGCAGACGGCGGGCTTGCCGGATCATTGGTTTGATCGCCTGACCGAGCAGAAAAATCAGTGATGGCTCTTTCCGAGGGTATGGCTCGGCTAAGCGCGTGGCTCTAGCCCTAGCTCTCATCGCGCGTTGTTCTTGCTCGGCCGTCAGTATCGGCTCCGAGCTGACTTTTTTCTTGAGCTGGTTAGCGATGGTCGCTGCTTCCCTCGGCGACCGGACTATAGGTGTCGCGGCGATCGGCGCCGAAGGTGGTGGCGCTGCCGGCGGTGTCGTGGGCTTGGCAACGCTCCGCATGGGCAGGTCGAGGCCGTGTTGCCGCAGGAAGTCGGCCGTTATCTGGTCGTATGTCGGATCCCTCAATGTGATTGGTGATGGCGCGGCGGCGAGTGTTTCGAGCTTTCCAGCCTCCTCTGCCTGGCGGTGGAGGTCCGCCGCCTCGAGCTCGAGATCCTGGGCGAACCGAGCGGCCAGGTGCTGATTCATTTCTTCGGTGATCACGCCGTCTCGCGTCGCAAGCTTGATCGAGCCGTTGGTCACATGCCGACCTGGTGTGCGATCGATGCCTTGAGCCTCAAGCGAACGATGGTCTATTCGCGCTTTAACGCCGGCGACGTCGAGGGTGGCGTTGCAATGAACAGCCCATTCGGCGCGGATCGTCTCAACATCGTTGCTGTGGTCGAACGGTTTGACCTTCTTACCAAAACCGTCTGGCGTGATCGTCCAGGTCGTCAACAGCAAGTGGGCGTGGTGGTTCCGATCGTCTCCGCCAGGGAGATCAATTGCAGGGCCGGTGCCGGTTGCGAGCGGGGCGGGCTTCGAACGCGATGGCGAGTGGATCGCCATATCGACGGCAATGCCGAACCGGTCAACGAGGAGCTGGGCGAAGTTTCGGGTCAGCTCGAGGCGGTAGTGTTCAGACAGTTCGTGCGGCAGCGCCAGCTCAAGTTCGATCGCCGTGCGGGCGTTGGCTCGCGTGTCGTGCATTTCGACGCCGGACCAGAGTGACTCTTGAAAGCGCGCCCAGTCCGGAGCGTCGGCCGGGACGAGGATCTCGTGATGATCGACGCCGCCGCGGCGTGTGTAGTCGTGCCATTGACCATCGCGCTGATTGAGCAGGCGAGAGCCGGAGCGATACGCCGCGGCGGCGACGGACGAGCGGCCGGACTTTCGCGATAGCGGCTTTACCGAAAGGTGGAAAATCGCCATTAGCGCGGGGTCCAGGGGGCGACACTCCCCGGCTCATCTGTTTTCATGAAATGAAAACGTAAGTGAGCGCTTTGCGGGAATGAGAGTGTTAGAGGCATATTTTGAGATTAT
>CAIZEE010000727.1 GCA_903931835.1 uncultured Elstera sp. | reverse complement strand
TGACCTATTCTGCAACCAGGAGACGCCTATGCAATCTGGTACCAAGCGCAATCCCGAGCCCTTCGTAACCATTGATCGGGGTTATCTGATTTTCGCCGGCCACCCGATCGGCGGGGTTGAACGCCCGGATGGACGACGCGAGCCCTGGCTGATCGATCGCCGGGATTTCGAGGCCGCCTGCGCCGAGGGCTTTGGCAAAGCCGGGCATGACACAGCGGCACCTTGGCGGTCCATGATCGGTATTGTCGACCATCTGGCGAAGGGCGACCATGCGGCCGCCCAGGCGCTGGCCGACCGTCTGGACCAGACATTCGAGCACAGGCTTTCACGGGATGCTACTGCACGGGCTCTTAAGCCGATGGCAAAGCACGCCGATTTGTGTCCCTCGGTCGCCGCCACTCTACAGAAGTTCAACCCCAATCACGATCATCTGGGCAGGTTTGCTTCGGGGGCCGACAGCGATGGCGGCGGGACGTCGAACACGGCCGGACAGGACGGTATGAAAGAGCACGTTTTGAGCAATCCGCAGACCTATATAGGCCACAACCTATACCTCAACGACAAAGGCCAGGCCCAGTGCGTCGATCTCATCTTTCGGACGTTAGGAGCACCCCGTCCATCGGACTGGAAGCCCGGTCGGCCTGTGACCAGAGGCGCCGACATTCCCGTCGGCACCGCCATCGCCACCTTTGTCGAGGGCAAATATCCCAACGACGATTCGGGCCAGCACGCGGCGATTTATCTCGGTCAGAACGAAGAAGGTATCAAGGTGATCGAGCAATATAAGAACATCACGCCACGCAACGTCGCTGTCAGAACAATCCGGTGGGACAACACCACCGGCCTACTCAGCAATCGAGGCGGCGCTTATTCTACGATCTTATGGAAAGACAAATGAAAACCATCGCTCTTCTCACAACGCACCTTGCCGTCTTGTTCGCCGCAAGCGCCGCATTCGCCGCTTCCGACTTCGCCGGATGCCCTCCGGTGCTTGAGACGAGGCAGAAGGTGGTCGGCGACTATCCGGGCTGGACCGCGACGGACACGACAGGCACGCACATCTTCGTTGGCATCAATGTCTACTTTCACCATCCCGATCAAAATATGCGGTTGAAGCCAGCGCAAATCGAGCTTGGCGATGGGACGCTTTATGATTATTGGGAATTAGATAATGAGGAGTATTGGATGAGTTGCTTCTATCAGGGGAGCGCGCTTAATATAGGAAAATTAATTCCGAAATCAAAAACAATATGTTTCGAGAAGTATGATCGCGATTCTTTAGAATTTGCAACTTGCCGATAGTGAACGATCGAATGAAAACTAACAAAGCGCTTAGTTTATTGGCTATTATTGTATATATTATTACGACAGTGGGCAATGCCGCCCTTGCGGAACCGGACAGCGTTGCTTGCCCCGCCTCGCTCGCGACCAGACAAGAACCGGTCAAAGACCATCCTGGTTGGACCGTGTTCGATCGCGACAACCACAGTTTCCTTGATGGCATTACGATTTATGAGGGCAGTCCGGAAGGGCTCCACATCCCGGATTTAAGTGATAGACAAAGCGATGATGACGACGGGCACACACCACCGGTCGCCCCTTCGAAGAGTTCCGAGGTGGACGTCTGGACTTTGAAGAAGGGGAAGGAATATTGGATCAAATGTTCTTATTTGGGGAATACGGTCGGCTTAACGAGAAAGCTTCCGCCCGGCATTACGAAATGCTCCGTCAAATATGAAGGCATGCGCTTTATTTCCGAAAGCTGCGAATAGGCGCCGAGCGAGCTCGGCGTGACCGGCCGTGAAGATCGAAAACTGGCAGACGCGCCTAACGGGGCGCAACGGGCACAAGATCAAGTCGTTTTTCAATCCGATCGAGCCGCTCATCGGTTCGATCATTACGTGCGGCTGTGTTGGCGTAATGGCTGATTTCGGTGGCGGCGAGATTGCCGAGTGACACCTCAACCGCGGTCAAGCGTCGTCCCTGGTCGCGCTGAGACTCAATCACCTGATCGAGCTTCGCATCAAGCCGACGTAAGTAAACCAAAGTCAGATTTTCAGGCTCGTCGCCCATCGCATCCCGCCATAAGGGATCAAGTTGAACGTCTTAAGATACAAGAATCGTTCCACCGAGGCATCTTCAATCTCGAAAAAGGGTTCATTGTTTGCCGGTAGCAGGCCTGCGTACCGCGTCATGGCCGGCATGGCCCTCCTGAAACATCCAGCTGTCGTTCGCTTCGCCCTTTTTCAGAACGTTATAAACCGCATGGATGTCAGCCACATCAGGCACATCAACCGAGTGTAGGGTTCTCACCCCGACGGACAGATTGATGGTCATGCTCTCATACGAACAGCCGAGACGTCGTAATTCCTCCCAAAGATCGGGGAATTGTTTCGACTCCGGCGGGACAAGGATCATGTAGGTCGAGTGACCACCGCAATCGACGACCCCGGTAAATTCCCGGCCGACGCCACTTTCTCGCGGTGCCGTTTGCACGATATCGAGATAGCTGACACCCCGGGCAAAGAATGGGGAATTGAGAAGCCGGAAGACGGTGCCGGGGGTCGCATTCTCAATCGGCTCGGCCCAAAGGCCCTCGTTCGAACGACCATGCCAGTCCGTCGGGTCCAAGCGGAAATAGACGCGGAGCTTCGGCACGGCTACTCCGCCGCCCGCAGCCGATAGCCCACCCCCGGCTCCGTCTGGATATAGACCGGCCGCATCGGTTCGGCCTCCAGCTTCGCGCGTAGCTGTCCGATATAAACGCGCAGATACTGCACATCGTCGTCATGCGCCGGGCCCCAGACCATGCGCAGGAGCTGCTGATGCGTGATCACCTTGCCGGCGTGGAGCACCAAGGCGCGTAGCAGATCATATTCGCGTGGGCTGAGCTGGACGGCGTTACCCTCGGTCGTCACCGTGCGGTGGATCAGATCGACGACGAGGCCCCCTGACCGATAGACCGGCTCCTCAACCAGTTGCGTCAGCCGGTGGCGGAGTGCTGCGCGCAGGCGGGCGAGCAATTCCGCCATGCCAAAGGGCTTTACCACGAAATCATCGGCGCCGAGATCGAGCGCGTGGACCTTCGCCCCTTCGTCGCCGCGCACCGACAGGACGACGATCGGCACGTTGCTCCATTCGCGCAAACGCTGGATCACCACCGTGCCGTCGATATCGGGCAGCCCAAGATCAAGCACGATGACGTCGGGCTCGATCGTGGTCGCAAGGCGTATGGCTTCGCCGCCATTATCCGCCTCGATCACCTCATAGCCATGAGCCGACAGGCTGGTTTTGAGGAAGCGTCTGATCTGCGGTTCGTCGTCAACCACCAACACCCGCGTCGGCTTGCCGCTCGGGATCGCCTCTCCGGTCTGCGTCATATGGGCTCACGCATCCAGTTTGGCCGGGCCGGCGTTGACCAGTTCGCCGCGCGGCATCGTCTCCGATGGCGGGAAAGTGATGCGCATCGTGGTGCCATGGCCGATCCCCGCCGAGCGCGCAAAAATCTTGCCGCCCTGCGCCTCGACAAACCCGCGGCAGATCGACAGGCCAAGCCCGGTGCCGGCACGCTGCCGGTCGGCCGCATGAACGCGGTAGAATTTGTCGAAGACGCTCTCAAGGTCTTCTGGCGCGATGCCGAGCCCCTGATCGGCGATCTCGATCGCCACATCCTTTCCCTCCAGCAGGGCGCGCAGCACGATCGTGCTGCCGGCAGGCGAATACTTCGCGGCATTGTCGAGCAAATTCACCAGCACCTGCTCCATCAGCACGAAATCGAGATTGAGCATCGGCAGATCGGGGGCCAATTGCACATCGATTTTGTGCTGCGCCAGCATGCGCTGGGCGCGGTTGAGCGCCGTGCCGACGATATCGCCGATCTCGACGAAATGCCGGTTGAGTTCGAGCGCACCCGATTCGAGACGGGTCATGTCGAGCAGATTGCCGACGAAGCGATTGAGCCGTTCGGCCTCCTCCTGAATGGTCAGCAGCAGATCGCGCTTAGCGGCCTCGTCGTAAAGCTGGCCTTCCGATAACAGGCTGGTCGAGGCGCCAATGATCGACGACAAGGGCGTGCGCAAATCATGGCTGATCGAGGTCAGCAAGGCTGAGCGCAATCGCTCGGTCGCCGTCACCAGCCGCGCCTCGTCCATGTCCTCCGCGAGGTTGAGCCGTTCGATCGCCATCGCCGCCTGATCGGCCAGCGAATCGAGGAGGCGGCGCTCATCGGGCATCAGGAAACCCTGACTGCCGGGCCGGTCGATGCCGAGCACGCCAACGGCGCCGCGTGCGGTTCTGAGCGGCAGGAAGGTGCGTTCGGCGGTCGGCAGCGTGTCGGAGCCGCGCCCCGCCGGCTCGTTATGCTCCCACGCCCATTTCGCCGCCGCCCATTCGGCCTGGCTCATCTGGTCATCGGGCGGATAGCCCGCACGCACCGCCAGCCGGTCGCCCTCGGGCAGCACCAGCAGCACGCGCAGACGCAGCATGGCCGCAATCTGATGCACAATCGCCCAGAGCAGATCGTCGACCGCACCAACCCCGGCGAGCTTCTTGCTGAAGGCATAGAGGGCGGCCGATGCGGCCTCACGCCGATTGGCGTCTTCCGCCTGTTCGCGCAACCGCGCCATCAGATTGGAGGTCAGGATCGCGACCGACAGGAACATCACCAGCGAGACGATGTCGTTGTAATTGCCGAAGCTGAATTCCTGAACCCGGCCGGGGAAGAAGTAGTTATGCGCCATCAGCCCGGCGATGCTGGCGAACAAGGCCGGCCCCAACCCCGCCGTCAGGGCCGAAACCAGGACGGCGGCCAGATACATGATGGTGAGGTTGGTGACCGACGTCGCCGAGCCGAACACCTGTGCCACCATGGTCACCGCTACGACCGAGGCCACGCCGATCAGATAGGGCATCAACTGCGGACGCTTGAAGGTGAGCGGCCGGCGCTCCGCAGGCTTAGCCTTCTTATCCTCAGTCGACAGGATCGAGACGTCGATCGCGCCGGCGCGGCGCAGCACCTCCTGCACGACGGAGCCCCGCAGCATTTCGTAAAAGCGCGATCGCCGTGTGCGGCCGATCACGATGTGGCTGACATTGTGCAATTGCGCGTGGCGCAGGATCTGATTGGCGAGATCGGGGCCTGGGATAATCTCAACCTCGCCGCCAAGCCGTTCAGCAAGCCTGAGCGTCTCGGAAATCTGGTCGCGTTCCGCCTCGCTCAGGCGTTGATAGCGCGTGCCTTCGACATAGACCGTCATCCATTTCGCGCGCAGACGCTCAGCGATGCGCCGCCCGGCGCGCACCAGCCTCGCCGAGTTCGGCGTATGGTCGATACAGACCATGACGCGGTCGCCAGCCGGCCAGGGGCCGCTGATGCCGTGCGCCTGCATATAGCTGACCATCTCGGTATCGACCCGCTCGGCCGTGCGGCGCAAAGCGAGTTCGCGCAAGGCGGTCAGATTGCCGGGGGAGAAGAAATGCCGGATCGCGCGCTGCGCCTGTTCCGGCACATAGACCTTGCCCTCCTTCAGGCGCTGCAGCAGCGCGTCGGGGGTGAGGTCGACCAGTTCGACCTCCTCTGCGCGTTCCAGCACCGAGTCCGGCAGGGTCTCGCGCACGGTCACGCGGGTGATCTGCGCGACAATGTCGTTCAGGCTTTCCAGATGCTGGATATTGACCGTCGAGTAGACATCGATCCCGGCCTCGAGCAATTCCTCGACATCGTGATAGCGCTTGGGATGGCGAGATCCGGGCACGTTGGAATGGGCGAGCTCGTCGACCAATGCGAGTTTCGGCCGGCGCTTCAGCACGCCGTCGATATCCATCTCTTCCAGCGCCTGGCCGCGATAATCGACGCGGCTGCGCGGAATGACCTCAAGCCCGCGGAGCAGCGCTTCGGTTTCCTTGCGACCGTGGGTTTCGACCACGGCGACGACAAGATCGACGCCTTCGCGGCGCCTTGCCTGGGCCGCCTTCAACATGGCGTAGGTCTTACCGACGCCGGGGGCGGCCCCAAGAAAGATCTTCAGACGGCCGCGATGTTCCTTGGATGCCGCCGCCAGCAGCGCGTCCGGAGAGGGGCGATTGACGCCCTCCGGCCCGCCTGGTTCCGGCTGAAGATCGTCCGGGTTGGAAATTGACAAGGCCCGAGCCTTCGCAGTGGAACGATGCCGCAGTGTATGCGTTGTCAGAAGATATGTAGAGAGGCGTTAGCGCCTGGAAAAAAACTGCGGTGGGGCGGCATCTCAATAGGACAGCGGCACGTATACCTAGAGGGAGGGGTGCAAGACCGCATTTTGAACTTAAAGCGGCTTCATGACAGTTCCGTGACCGCAGGGGCGTACGATCATGACACTCACAGCATTCAGACCAAGGCAGCCTTCCATGAAAATACAGCTGTTTCACTACCTTAGCGTTCACGGCCAGCAAGCTCTGGTGTTGGATCCTGAGACTGCGGCCCTGCCCTTCGACTTTGAGCCGATCATGCCGGGGATCGAACTTTCGATCGCCTCGGATGAGGAGCTCGCGATTATTTCGGGCAGCGACACGGCCAAGGTTTGGAACGAGCTGCTGCAAACCGGTTGCTATGTGCTGCCGGAAGGCAAGGGTAACCCGGCCGCCGCGCGCGGTGCCGGACAGTATCAGCGCACGATAGACGCGCAGCGCCGGCACTGAGGTTTTGTTTTAAAAGGCGTTATGATAGGCGTTAAGAGCGGGTGCTCCGCCCAGATGGACGTAGAGCACCCTGGCACCGGGTTCGAGTTCGCCTGACCGCGCCATGTGGATCAAGCCGGCCATCGACTTCCCCTCATAGACCGGATCGGTCAGCATGCCTTCCAGCCGCGCCGCCAGGCGGATCGCATCCAGAGTCGGTTCGTCCGGCAGGCCGTAATCCGGGCCGGCGAAACGCGGATCGATCAGGATCTGCTGATCCAATGAGGCCGTGCCAAGCCCGATCAATTCTGCCGTCGCATGCGCAATCTTGGTGACGGCGCGGCGCGTCATCGCCGCATCCGCTGCGGTATCGATCCCGATTACCCGGCGTTGCCTATCCTGCGCACCAAAACCGACCACCATGCCGGCCTGGGTCGAGCCGGTGCAGGTCGCCGTAATCACCGTGTCGAAGAACACGCCGAGATCGGCCTCCTGATCCGCCACCTCGTCGGCAAAACCGGCATATCCCAAACCGCCCAGCGGATGATCCGATGCACCGGCCGGAATCGCATAGGGCGTACCGCCGTCCCGCCGAACCTGCTCCAACGCGCGTTCCCAGGTCTCCTTCACGCTGGTTGAATACCCTTCCCCCTCCAACAGCGTTTCCGCCCCCATGATGCGCGATAACAGGATATTGCCGACCTTGTCGTAGGCCGGGTCATCCCATTTCGTCCAGGTTTCCTGAACCAGCCGGCAGCGCATGCCGAGCACCGCCGCGACGGCCGCCACTTGGCGCGTATGGTTCGACTGGATATTGCCGATCGACACCAGCGTGTCACAGCCTTTTGCAACGGCATCGGCAGCCAGAAATTCGAGCTTGCGGATCTTGTTGCCGCCAAAGGCGAGACCCGATGAGACATCGTCGCGTTTCGCCCAAATCTCGACGCCGAGCTCGGCCGAAAGTCGCTCCAGTTTGTGAATCGGAGACGGCCAGAAGCCAAGCTTGTAGCGCGGAAAACGGTCATCAAGGCGCAGGGCCATCTGTCATACTCCGAGGGTCAAGTAGTCCTTCTATGACTTGCCAAGCCGAGGATAACTGCGGCATTGTGGCGCAGTAATCAGACCAATTCAGAAGTCTGCACAAGGACATAGCCGGGAATGGATACGACCAAGCATAGCGGCGACGACTTTATTGCTCAAATTTTGAAGGCGACAACCCCAGACGCGGCGCCATTCGCGCGGCTGCTTTATGGCAATGCGACACCGGCCGATCTGGTGCTGTCCGATACGCCGACCGATAGTGCCGATCCCGCCAGGGTCGCGGCCCTGGGTGAGCTTGCCTCGGGCCTTTGGGACTTCGCGGCCGAACGCAAACCCGGCCATGCGAAATTTCGCCTGGTTGTGCAGAAACAAGATGGCGGCATCGCCGGTCGCAAGGGCGCCATCACGGCCGAGTTCATCAATGACGACATGCCGTTCCTGGTCGATTCGGTGATCCCAGCGCTGAACCGCGCACGGCTGTCGGTGGATCTGATTCTGCACCCGGTCGCGCTGTTCGAACGTGACGAGAGCGGCAAGCGAACGGCGTTTGGTCGCGGCAAGCCCGAATCAGTCATTCTGATCAGCCTCACCTCGTCCTCAGACACGGTTGATGTAACGGCGATCGAAGCGGACCTAACGCGCACCCTAAGCGATGTGCGCGCGGCCGTCGCCGATTGGCGACCGATGCTGGCGAGGTTGGACGAGACGGTCGCGAAACTCGGCCAGAGCGGTGCCGAAGTGACCGACGAGACGGCCGAGACGCAGGCCTTCCTGCGCTGGCTCGGCAACCAGTTCGTTTTTCTGGGCTACCGTGAATACCGCTTCGTCACCGAAAAGGGTGAGGCGGCGATGCGCGTGGTCGATGACTCGGGCCTGGGCATCCTGCGCGACCCGAAGGTTGTCGTGTTCGACAACACACGCAATCTGAGTTCCCTCCCCCCCGAAATCCGCGCCTATCTGGAACGCCCTGACCCGCTACTGGTGGCGAAATCGAACGACACCTCACGCGTGCACCGGCCCGTTCAGATGGACGTGATCGGCGTCAAGCAACTGGACGCGCATGGCAAGGTCATCGCGGAGCGCCGTTTCATCGGCTTGTTCACCGCCCATGCTTACGGCGTGTCGGTCCATGACGTGCCGGTTTTGCGCCGCAAGGTCAGCGCCGTGCTGCAACGCGCCGGCCTCAATCCGACCGGCCATGACGGCAAGGCGCTGGCCGAGATCGTCGAGAATTATCCGCGTGACGAGCTGTTTCTGATCGATCCCGATGATCTGTTCAACACGGCGATGGGGATTTTGCGCCTGCAGGAGCGCCGCCGTGTCGCCTTGTTCGTGCGCCGCGATCCGTTTGAGCGCTTCGTCAGCTGCCTCGTCTTCGTGCCGCAGGAACGCTACAGCTTCATGCTGCGCCAGAAGCTGCAGGCGATCTTGGAGGAGGCGTTCGAGGGCCGCGTAACGGCCGCGACCGCGCAAATCTATGACAGCCCGCTCGCCCGCATTCATATCATCCTCGCGACCAAGCCGGGGGCCGTTCCCCAGGCCGATGTGACGGCGCTTGAGGCCAAGCTGACCGAGGTTGCGCGCAGCTGGGACGATCGCCTGGGAGATATCGCCAGGCGGCGGGGAAGCCACGCAGAAGCCGCCGCTCGGCGCCTCGCCGGCGCCTTCACCTCGGCCTATGTCGAGACGATCCAGCCCGATGAGGCGATCGACGACATCATCAAGCTTAATGGCGCGACAGCCGATACGCCGGCGCTGACGCTGTATCAACCCGATGCGGCCAAACCGGCTGAATTGGGCTTCAAGATCTACCGACCCGGCCAGTCGGTTCCACTATCGGACGTCCTGCCCATGCTGGAAAATCTGGGCCTGCGCGTGCTGGCCGAGAAAAGCTGGATGGTGCGCCCGAAGGGCGGCGACGAGCGGTTCTGGATTCACGATTTTACCACGCTGTTCCAGGGTGGCGACAGCCTCGATATCGGCGATGCGGCAGCAAGGTTCGAAGAAGGCTTCCTGTCGACTTGGCGCGGTATGGCGGAGGATGACGGGTTCAACCGCCTGATCCTGACCGCCGGCTTGACCGCGCGAGAGGCATCGCTGTGGCGGGCCTATGCCAAATATCTGCGCCAGGTGGGCTTCACCTTCAGCCAGAGCTATATCGAGGATACGCTCAGCAAACATGCCGCGATCACTGGGCTGCTGACGCATCTGTTCCATGCCAGGCTTGATCCCGACAGGGTTGACGCGGTGATGGAGGCCTCAATCAAGGCCGAGATCGAGCACGCGCTCGATGCCGTGACGGTGCTGGATGAAGACCGAATTCTGCGCCGGCTGGTCAATCTGGTGGAG
>CAIZEE010000726.1 GCA_903931835.1 uncultured Elstera sp. | reverse complement strand
GCAGCACCGGTAGGGAACCAGGGCCGCCATCGGATTTGGGTTGATCTCTTCGTATATTATGACAATATACATCCATGCTCGACCTGTCGAAAGTTACCGGGTTCGAATGGGATGACGGCAACGCTCGAAAAAACGAGAAACACGGTGTTTCCGCCGCCGAGGCCGAGCAGGTTTTCTTCAACGCGCCGCTACTGCTTCTAGCCGATGCCAAGCACAGCCAAAATGAGGCCCGATACCACGCTCTGGGCAAATCCGATGACGGGCGCATCTTGCATATTACTTTTACCCTGCGTGGCTTTTTGCTCCGGGTCATCTCAGCGCGGGATGGCAGCAGACGGGAACGAGTGATCTATGAACGCATCTCTTAAACCTATTCCGAAATTCGCCACCGAGGCCGAAGAGCGAGCATTCTGGGAACGAGAGGACTCGGCGGACTACGTCGACTGGTCGAAGGCCAAAAGCGCGGTTCTGCCCAATCTTAAGCCCAGCACCAAGACGATCTCGCTGCGCCTGCCGGCGCATCTGCTGGACGGCATCAAAGCGGCGGCCAATGCCCGCGACGTTCCGTACCAATCGCTGATGAAAATCTGGCTGCAAGAAAAGCTGCGCAGCAAGTGATCTGATATCGCGACGCCAATTATGCTCCACGATCTATGGCGAATGCCAAGATCCGGCCGATGCCTCCATTCGGCGTCTCGAGATTTAGCGCTGGCGGCAAGGGCCAGAGATCCCGATCCCCAGTGATCCAGGTCACACCATCAACCCCGATCGTTAGGACCGCGTCTGCCAAAGCCGCGATCACAACCTCGCTTCTCATCGAATTCACACCGATTGCCGAAAACGCTACGACCTTAAAGAATGGCTCCAAAGACACCGAATCGCCGACTTTTAGCCAATCCCTGTCAGCATAGACGATCCACCAATGATCGACGCGCTCCACCCGAACTGGCGACGCTTCCAGAAAGATCAGATCTCGCACGAGGTTAGCCGCAAACCATCGAGCCCGAGGCGGCTCTCCACCAAACCAAGCCGCTCGAGCTCGAATCATTTCGATTTGATCGTCAATGATAAGAAGATCGTCGAGCGTATATTCGGCCACGCTGATCTCCCTTGCGACAGTCGGATGTCGCGCGAATGCGAGCTTCGCGGATACGGTCAGCATCTTACCACAATGCAGATAGATCGTCTCGACCACGCTGTCCGAGGCACCGCCGATAACCAGGAAACCTGGGCATTTTATATCGTCGAAGTGTCAATCTATTGATACGCCTGCTTGTAGAGAATCCGTCGGACTGGCTGGTGTGGGCGGAGGCGGTTCAACATTTGAGCGACTGCGGCGACAACGGGCTTCATACTGGTGGCGGTCCAACGTTGATTGACATATATTGAATACACGTATTCAACGTATGCAGAGTTGCTCATGCCAACCACAATTCGCTTGGCCACCACCACCGAAGAACGGCTTGATCAGCTGGCCGCACTAACGGGTCGGACAAAGGCGTTCTATCTCCGCGAATTGATCGAGAAGGGACTGGACGAACTCGAGGATTTTTACCTCGCGGCAGCGACGATGAAACGCGTCCGCAAAGGCGCGGAGAAAGTCCATCGCGCCGAAGATGTAAGGCGCGATCTTGGACATTCGACGGGCAAATCTCGCGAGGTCGCCTCGCGGCGTCTTTTGGCTATGCTGGAAGAGGGGCTTCCGCTCGGCGATGCACCCTTCGATCGCGACAGTCTCTACGACAGGTGACGTTTGCGCTTCACACTGGATACCAACATCCTGGTGTATGCTGCACATCGCGACGCCGGGGCTAAGCATCTAACTGCGCTTGAAATCACGCGCCGAGCGGTCGAGCGTGACTGCGTCCTGACGCTTCAATCACTGTCCGAGCTATTCAGGACTTTGACCGGGCCAAAACTAAGGATATCGGCGGTCCAGGCCAGCGAGATCGTGCAAAACTGGCGTGATGCCTTTCCGGTCGTGGCCGCAGACGAACTGTGCCTAGTCGACGCGATGGATGCTGTCGCAGATCATGGCTGGTCGTTCTGGGATGCGATGATCTGGGCAACCGCTAAACGAAATGGTTGTCGCTTTCTGATATCCGAAGATGGACAGACGGGGCGAACCTTGGGAGCTGTGACGATCGTCAATCCGTTTGTTCCGGGAGCAGAAAGTTGGCTGGAAGCCGCTTTAGGATCAGCTTGATCTAGGCGACCCCTACCGCCCCTCACGCCGCCAAGCAAGCATCAGCGCGCCGACACCCAGGATCAGCACCAGCAATGCCGGTAGCAGGGGTATCTGCCGTATCCCCGTCACGTCATATTCCCGATGTTCGACCAGCCCGAGCCAATCGCGGCCATGGGCGGCGCGGTCTTCGTTGACGCGGCGGAGGTCGGGGCCGTCCCCAGTGCCGACCCATTCGATGCCGCCACCGGTGGCGTCGGCGACCGGCTGGAGTAGCGAGGCGGTCGCGCGGACATCGGCGAATTCCTTCGGGTTGATAGCGCCGACGGCGGCGAGGGCCGTGCGCTTGCCGTCGTCGATGCGGTAGAGCCCGGGCACGCTAACCACGATATTGCCGGTAGCGCGGCCGTCACCGGCTTCGGTTAGGGACACGTCTTGTTTGTTGCCCAGCGGGTCAGTGACAGCGACGGAAATCTGGCCGGCGGTTAGCGAGCGGCGGGTGATCCAGAGCCGGTCGCCGCGCAGCTCCGCCTTCAGGTCCTCCTCCTCCAATTCCGGTTCATGCATCAGCCAATGGGCGAGGCGGCGCAGCAATTCGGCCTGCGGACCACCGCCGTCATAGCCCCGGGACCACAGCCAGATATGGTCGCTGGCGATCTGCGCCACGCGCCCTTTGCCGACGCGATCAAGGATCATCAGCGGCGCGTCATTGGCGCCAGACATCACCACTTGCCCGTGCTTTGGCGTCACCTCGACATGGCGGAACCAGGTGCCCCAACTCGGGTCCTGGCCGAGCAGCCCGGCTCCCTCCAGCCCGGCGGTCACCGGATGGCGGCGGCCAATATCGGTCAAACGCGGCTTGAAGGGCTGCTCGAAAACCTTGCCAGTCGGCTCACCCGGCAGCACATCGCCCAAAGGGGAGTAATAGAGGCTGAGATTGGTGGCGTAGGTCGGACCGGCAGCCTCCAGCACCGCACCGCCATTCTGCACATAGTCGGCAATCGCCTGCAGATAGGCCTTGGGCACAATGTTACGGCGGCGATAGCGGTCGAAGATGATCAGGTCGAACTCGTTGAGCTTCACCTCGAACAATTCGCGGATCGGGAAGGCGATCAGCGACAGCTCATTGATCGGAGTGCCGTCCTGCTTCTCTGGCGGACGTAGAATGGTGAAATGCACCAGATCGACGGACGGGTCAGCCTTCAGCAGATTGCGCCAGGTGCGTTCCCCCGGATGCGGCTCGCCAGAGATCAGCAGCACGCGCATGCGGTCGCGGATGCCGTTGACGGTGACCACGGCGCGGTTATTGACCAGGGTCAGCTCATGCGGCCCGGGGGCGGCGTTGAGATCGAGCACGGTCTGCCCGCCATGGTCGATCGGCACCGTGACATCAAAATCCCGATTGGCCGGGACGACCAGCGTTTCCGGTGCTGCCCCATCGCGCGACAGCGTCACCGGCACGCTGGCGCTACCGGCGGCGTCGCTATCCTCAACCCGGATGGTCATCGTAACCGGCTTGTCGACCAGGCCGAAAGCAGGGGCGCGCACGATCACCAGACGGCGATCGACTTCGCCAAGCTTGCCGGTCAGGATCGTATGCAGCGGGCCGCCGGCCAGGCTTGGGTATTGATGATTGGCGTCGGCGCCCGGCACGTCGTGAATTTCGCCATCGGTGATCAGAATAGCGCCGGCGTAGCGGCGGCGCGGGATATCGGCCAGCGCCCGGTCCAGCGCCTCGAACAGTTTGGTGCCGCCATCGCCGGTCGCGGCAGCGGCATCGCCACCGGCATGGACCACGCGGATTTCGAGATCGGACAAGCCGTTCGCCCGTTTGAGCACGCCGTCCAGAGCCCGCTCGGTCTGGGCTCGTCGATCGCCGATGGCCTGGCTGGCGCTGTCATCGACCAGGACGACCGCGATATCGGGCTTGATCTCGCGCTGCTCCGACACAATCGCGGGATTGGCGATCGCCAGCCAGATGACCACAATCGCGATACCGCGCCAGACGACGCCACGCGCGCGGCGATAGCCGGCATAGCCGATCAGCAGGCCGCCAATGATGCCTGCCGCAGTGAGAACCGCCCAGGGCAGAAGCGGCGCGAAGGCGATGCTGAGACCGGAAAACATTATTGCCCGATCCTTTCCAGGATCGCCGGCACATGCACCTGATCGGTTTTGTAATTACCGGTCAGCGCGTACATCACGAGATTGACGCCGAAACGATAGGCCATTTCGCGCTGGCTCTCGCCGCCCGGTACGGCCGCAAACGCGGCGCGGCCGACGGCGTCGGTCGCCCACGCGCCGGCAAAATCATTGGCGCCGACAATGACCGAGGACACTTCGTCATTCGGGTTCTCATGCGCCTCGACCCATAGCCGCCCGCCATCGTAGCGGCCCGGAAAGTCGTGTAGCAGATAAAAGGCGCGGGTCAGCACGTGATTGGCCGGCACCTGCATCAGCGGCGGAATTTCGAGGCCGCGCACGAGGTGCTGCAGGGACTCGTCGCCGGACGTTTCCTCGCCCCGCGTGTCGAACAGGATGGTGCCGCCATTGCGCAGATAAAAATTGATGTGCGCGATGGCATTTTTCGACAAAGGCGGTTGCTGCGGCGAGACCGGCCAGTAGAGCAGCGGGAAGAAGGCAAGCTCGTCATGCTCGACATCAACCGCCATCGGCTCCGCAGCCTCAACGGCTGTACGCCGGTTCAAGACCATGGTCAGACCCTTGAGGCCCGCCATACTGACATCATCGATTTCGTGGACGCCGGTCTGTACATAGGCAAGCCTGGTTTCGAGCGTCGCCTTCAGCGCGAAATCAACCACCGGATTGCCCGTAGGCGGCGGTGGCGGCAGCGGCGGCGCTGTCTGCGCCATTGACGGGCTGGTCAAACCCAAGCCAATTGCCAAAACAAGACTGGCGGCAAAAGCCCGGCGCGACGGCAGTAGGCCGCGCAGGGCCAGGCCAATCGCAAGGTCGATCAGCAACAGCGCGAGCGCTAATCCCAGGAACCAAGGACGCAGATCGGTCTCCCCGGTACGGCCGATCTGGCCGAATGATACGCCGGACGGCAACGCGCCGATCGGCGCGATCTCGGTTACCAGGCTGGTCAGATTAAGCGCGCGGCGCTGTGTGTCATTGCCGTAATAGCCGGGCGGGTGGCGGGCATCGACGATGCCGCCTTTGGCCATCGGCGTGGCGGTAACGCTAGCAGCGCCAAGCTTGGCAAACCCATCCAGCGTTTCAACCGGCGGCTGGGGTGCCGCATTAGGCGCATCCTCTACGCCATGGCCAAGCAGCACGGAACGGCGCAGCATTTCGACGAACAGACCGCTAAGCGGCAGGTTCGACCAATCGGCACTCGCGGGAATATGGAACAGCACCAGAATACCCTTGCCGCGATGTTCCGATGTCACCAGCGGCGTGCCGTCGCTTAGCCTTGCCCAGCTTTTCTCGGTCAGATCGATCGACGGTTCGGCCAGAACCTGGCGCGAGACCGTCACGTCGTCCGGTACTGCTAGCCCGGAAAACGGCGAGCTTGCGTCGAACGGGGCAAGATGCGCCGGCTCGCTCCATTGCAACGCCGATCCCAATGTTCGGCCGCCGCGCAGCTGGACCGGCAGCAGATCGTCGATGGCATCGCTCCGCGCGGCCGCCAAATGTTCGCCTGCAAAGCGCACCAGCACGCCGCCCTGGGTGATGAAGCGGGTCAGTTGGCTGCGCTCATCGGAGCTCGGCTGCACCGTGTCATCCATCAAGATCAAGGTTGGCGGGTTTTTCAGCAAATCGGGGATCGGTCCGCGCCGCAATTCGGCATACGGGCCAAGCGCCCGTTCCAGATAGAAGTCGGAATCGAGCAGCGACGGGTCCTTCGCCTGGGCACCGCCGGTGACGACGCCGACCGGGCGGCGCTGCCACCGATCATCGAATAGCAGCGTCGATGCCGCCTGGGACTGCGCCTCGATATCGATACGGGTCAGGGCATTGCGCAATTCGACCGGCAACGACAGAACTGCATTGGCGGTCTCCGCCCCCGCATCGAAGTTTGCCGGCAGCCGTGCCAGCAGCCGGCCATCGGACGCGACTGCGCGCAGATAGACCACGGAGGGAGAGCCCGTCACCGCTCGCTTGACCGTCAGCGTCACATCGCCCGGCGCCCGATCAGGCGGCATCAGCAGATAGGGCAAATCGGTGCCAGCCACCGTCTCAACCCGCAAGCTGCCGAGCGTCTGAAGCGCCTCGGCAAATCGATTGGTCGCACCCTTTTGCGATGCCGGGTCGGCCAAGCCATCAGCCAGATAGACGCATTGGATCGGCGCCTTCAGCGGGGTCTTGGCAAGCGCCAATAGTGCCGCAGCACGGTCGACCGGCCAGGGCTTGGGCTGCAAGGCCTGGATCAGACTGCGGATTTCGCTGGCGCGGTGCAGGACCGGCGGCGGTGGCGTCTCGCCACCGGGCAGCGGCGCTGTGGTTTGCAGCATAACCGGGCGAACCTCACGTTCCGCCTGTTCGGTCAACTGGATCGCCGCCTGGATACGCTGCGACCAGGCGTGAGCGCTCGACCAGCCGTCATCGATGACGATCAGCAAGGCGCCGTTGCCGGGCACGCGGGCGACCGGGTTGGCGAGCGGATGGGCGAGCCCAATGATCAGGAGAGCAGCCAGAAGCAGACGCAGCAATAGCAACCACCAGGGCGTTTTCGCCGGCGTTTCCTCTTTCGGCTTCAGCCCGAACAGGAATTGAACCGCCGGGAACATCACACGCTTGGGCGCCGGCGGTATGATGCGGATCAACAACCAGATCACCGATAGGGTGATCAGTCCCGCCAGCAGCCACGGGCTGGCAAAGGCAAGACTGCCGAGGCTTAGCATGACAAGATCACCGTCATTTCGCGCGTGCGCCGCCCAGCACGCCATAGAGGGCCAGCAGTGCTGCCTCGGCCGATTGCGACGTATCGTGAATCGCAAAGGACCAGCCGAAGCTGCGCGCCAGATCGGCTATGCCGGCACAATGCTGATCGATCCGATCCTTATATTCGTCACGCAACCGTTCAGCGCGGCGGGCCAGCATCGTGCCCTCCCCCTCCATGCCTTCGAACCTGATGCGGCCTTTAAACGGCAGGCTGCGTTCGGCGATATCCAAAACCTGGACCAAATGCCCCTCCGCCCCCGCACTGGCAAAACCCGCAAGCTTGGCCTCAATCTCTTCAAGCGGCGTTAGGAAATCACCGAACATCACAACCCGCCCATAGCGTGGCAGCATGACCGATGGCGGTAAGCCATCGCCGGCAGCGGTCTGGTCGAGCGACGCGGCAAGACGGATCAGCGTCGCCCGCGAATTCGCCGGCGGCCCGCCCTGCCCCAGCAACGCCGTCCGCTCGCCGCCGCGTAGCAGCATCGCCGCAGTTGCCAAAAGGAGAAGTTCCGCGCGGTCGCGTTTGGTCGGGAAGGAGGATTTGGAGCGATACGCCATGGAGGCGGAGGCGTCACGCCACAGCCACACGCTCTGTGCGGCCTCCCACTCGTTCTCGCGCACAAAGACCGCCTGGGTCCGCGCCGATTGGCGCCAGTCGATGCGGGTAATCGGGTCGCCCTGGGCATAACGGCGGAATTGCCAGAACGCCTCGCCCTGGCCGGCGCGGCGGCGGCCATGGACACCCTGCATGACAGTGTTCGCGACGCGCTCCGCCTCAATCAACAAGGGCGGCAGGGCTGACGCCAAAAGTTCGGCGCGGTGGCGGATGGGGGCTGTCACTCTGGTGTGATGGCTTTAAGGGATGCGCTAGGCAAACGGCTGCGACAGGCGGTCGATCAAGCTTTCGATCGAAATCCCCTCCGCACGCGCGGCAAAGGTCAAGGCCATGCGATGGCGCAGAACTGGATGAGCCAGCGCCACCACATCGTCGATCGAGGGTGACAGCCTGCCGTCGAGCAAGGCTTTCGCGCGGACCGCGAGCATCAGCGCCTGGCTGGCGCGCGGGCCGGGGCCCCAGGCGACGTGGCGCTGTACCTCGGGAATGGTCGATTCATGCGGTCGGCCGGAACGGACCAGCGTGAGGATCGCCTCGACCACGCTTTCGCCGACCGGGATGCGGCGGACCAGGCGCTGTGCCGCCTGAAGCTCGGACGAACTCATCACGGTCATCGCCTTGTCCTCGACCGAGCCGGTGGTCGCCGCCAGCATGCGCCGTTCGGCGTCGAGATCCGGATAGGCAACGTCGATTTGCAGCAGGAAACGGTCGAGCTGCGCTTCCGGCAACGGGTAGGTCCCTTCCTGTTCCAACGGGTTTTGCGTCGCCAACACATGGAACGGGGCGGGCAGCGGCAGATACTTGCCACCGATCGACACGCGGCGTTCCTGCATCGCCTGCAGCAG
>CAIZEE010000725.1 GCA_903931835.1 uncultured Elstera sp. | reverse complement strand
TTCATAGAGAATGCCGAGCACGATATAGACGACCAGGATTGCCGCCGCGACCAGCCAAATCTGCGTGGACAGGCTGCTCTCAAACTCCTTGGCCGCACCCTCGAAATTTGCCTGCAGCCCCGGCGGGCGGCCGATCTCGCGCTCCAGCGCGTGGATGCGCTGCACCGCCTCGCCGAGCGACAGGCCGGGCGCCATGTTGAAGCTGATGCCTTCCGACGGGAATTGCCCGGAATGGGTGATCGCCAAGGGCGAGGTCCCGGGCTCGATATGGGCAAAGGCGGATAGCGGGATCTGCTTGCCGTCCTTGTTGCCGATGCGGATCAGATCGAAGGAGCTGGCGTCGGTCTGGTACTGCTTCGCCACCTCCATGATCGCATAATACTGCAAGCTGTCGGTGAAGATCTCCGCCACCCGACGCGCGCCGAAACTGTCGTAGAGCACGTCGTCCAAAGCCTGTAGATCGATGCCGAGCCTTGAGGCCAGTTCGCGATTGACGCTGATATGGGAGGACGGGCCGCTCGGCTGATTGTTGAGCGAGACATCGACCAGTCCCGGCAGTTGCTTCATCCGCTGCTCGAAAATCGGCGCCCATTTTTCCAGCTCAGCCCGGTCCGCATCGATCAGCGTGTAGAGATATTCCGCGCGCCCCGGATCGCTGATGGTGATTTCCGGCTCCGTCTGCATGAAGAATTGCGCGCCCTGCACCGCCTTGGTCGCCGTCCGCAGCCGCGCCAATACCTGCTGTGCCGTAGTGTGGCGCACCGTACGGGGCTTCAGCACGATCATGAAGAAGCCGCTGATATCGGGGTTGATGTAATTAGTCACGGCGGCGACATCGGGATCGGCCTGCACGATCTCCCGAATTTGCATGAGGATCGGCCGGATTTCTTCAAACGTCGTGCCGGGTGGGACGATCGCGGACCCGAATAACCGGCCGTTATCCTGATCGGGCAGGAACCCCTTCGGGATCGTTGTGTAAAGCGCCGCAGTCACCGCCATGGTGCCAAGGAAGCCGATAAAGGTCAGGGTGTGATGGCGCAGGACCCAGGTGACGCTGACCCGATAAGCCTCGAAGACGTACTGATAGCCGCGCTCCGCCAAGGCCGCCAGACGAGAATCCGCCGTCTCGCCAGCCGGCTTGTGCCGCAATAGCCAGCCTCCCAGCATCGGCGTGATCGACAGGGCGATCAAGGCCGAGATCATGATGGCGATCGAGACGGTAGCGGCGAATTCACGGAACAGCCGGCCAACCACGCCATCCATGAAAAAGATCGGGATGAAGACGGCGACCAGCGACAGGGTCATCGACAGAATGGTGAACACCACCTGCCCGCCACCCTTGATCGCGGCCTGCATCGGCGTCTCGCCCTCCTCCAGATGCCGGACGATATTCTCGATCACCACAATCGCGTCATCGACGACGAACCCGACCGCGATGGTCAGCGCCATCAAGGACAAATTATCGAGCGAATAGCCCAGCAGCGACATGACGCCGAGCGTGCCCAGCAGCGATAGCGGGATGGTGATGCTGGGAATCAGCGTCGCCCAAAGGCGGCGCAGGAACAAGAAGATCACCATCACCACCAGGCCGACGGTCATGGCGAGCGTCCATTCGACATCGCCGAGCGAGGCGCGAATGACCTCTGCCCGATCGCTGACATAGTCGAGGTGGATGCCGGGCGGCAGCGACTGGCGCATCTGATCGATTGAATTGCGGATGCCGTCGACTGTCGCGACGACGTTGGCACCGAGGCTTTTGGTGGCGCCCACCACGATGGCGGGACGGCCGTTGAACCAGCCGAATGTATGTTCCTCCTCGACGCCATCGGTGACCTCGGCGACATCGGACAGACGCACCGGGCCGCCGTTGCGGAAGGCGACGACGACTTGTTTAAAACTATCGGCATCGACCAACTGGTCATTCGCGTCGATCGCGGTTGCCGTCTCGCCGCCGATCAGCTTGCCTTTCGGACGGTTCATCGTCGTCCGGGTTATCGCCTGGCGCACATCCTCGGGCGACAGATCGCGGGCAGCCAGCGCCAGCGGGTTGAGCTCAATGCGGACGGCGTATTTCTGTTCGTCGGCGTTGAAGGCCTGCGATATGCCGGGCAGGCTGCGCAGGCGGCGTACGACCAGCTCATCGACATAGTGATTGATCTTCGACGTCGGCATGATGTCGGAGGTGAAGGCAAGAACGATGATCGGCCGATTGGCCGGATTGTTCTTGAAGAAATTAGGCGGCGTCGGCAAATCGTGCGGCAGGTCGCCCGCCGCGTTGTTGATCGCCGCCTGCACGTCCGCCGCCGCACCATCGATGCTGCGGCCCAGCGCAAAGCGCAGCTGGATATTGGCCCCGCCCTCGGAATTGTAGCTCTTCATCGATTCGAGGCCGGGCACCACGGCCAGTTGCCGCTCCAGCGGGGCCGCCAGCGCGGTCGCCACGATTTCGGGGGAGGCGCCGGGCAGATTGGCGAAGACGTTGAGCGTCGGGTATTCGACCTCGGGCAAGGCCGCGACCGGCAGCAGCACCCAGCCGGTTACGCCGAAGACGAACAGCCCGAGCGCCAGCAGCAGCGTGGCGACGCGGCGCTGAACGAAGACGGCGACGATGGCGCTCATGACGGCGAGGCCGTGCTGGCATCCGCCTCCAGCGAGGATTGCGGCCGG
>CAIZEE010000724.1 GCA_903931835.1 uncultured Elstera sp. | reverse complement strand
CTGATCGGCGGCATCCAGCTGATCTTCCTCGGCATACTCGGCGAATATGTCAGCCTGATCTTCGACGAGGTTAAGAACCGGCCCCGCTATCTGATCGACCGGCATGTGCGCGATGGGATAGTCGAACGCCCCTTTGCCGACGAACCAGGCAGGAAGCCCGGCGATGGCGTCTAACACGATGATGAGCGAGCGGCCAACCGCCGCAGAGCTCGACCAGATCGTCGTGCGGCGACCCGTTTCGCTTCTCGCGACAGACTTCGCAGCCAAGGCGACGGAGGTCGGACGGCGTATTACGAGCAAACGCATCCTGATCGTCGGCGGTGGCGGATCGATCGGATCGATGACGACGCGCCTTACGCTCGATTTCGACCCGGCCGCAGTCCATGTCGTCGACCAGAGCGAGAATTATCTGGCCGAATTGGTGCGCGATCTGCGCAACAGTCGCTTGGCACCCATCACCACCGACTTACGCATGCTGCCGTTGGATTACGGCAGCCCGGTGATGGAGCGGTTGCTGGCTGAGAGCGCCCCCTATGACATCGTGCTGAATTTCGCGGCGCTGAAACATGTCCGCTCGGAAAAAGACGTCTATTCGCTGCTCCAGATGCTGGATACCAACATCGTCCGCCATGCGCGTTTCAAGGGATGGCTGCAGGCTTATGGACACGGTGAGACCTATTTCGCGGTCTCAACCGATAAGGCCGCCAATCCGAGCAGCCTGATGGGGGCAAGCAAGCGGCTGATGGAGGATCTGGTCTTCGAGAGCTTCGTTGCTCAGGCGAAATCCACGACCTCCGCCCGCTTCGCCAATGTCGCGTTTTCCAATGGCAGCCTGCTGCAAAGCTTCTTGCAACGCCTGGAACGCCGACAGCCGCTTGCCGTGCCGCGGGATACGCGCCGCTATTTCGTGTCGCAGCGGGAAGCAGGCGAACTCTGCATCCTCGCCGCCTTCGCCACGCCCGATCAGCACATCGCTTTCCCCCGCATGGAGCCGCAGGCAGAGTTGCAAGACCTGCAATCAATCGCTGAACGGGTGCTGGAGCGGTTTGGCTTGCGCGCCGAACCGATGGAGGACGAGGACGCGGCCAAGCGCGATCTCGAGGCGCTGGCGCAAGACGGCCGCTGGCCGCTCATCCTCACGCCGCTCGATACGAGCGGCGAGAAACCCTATGAAGAGTTTCTGGGACAGGGCGAGGCCGCAAGCGAGATCGGCATGACATCCCTCTGCGCGATCCGCCATCAGAACTCCGGTCTGCCGGCTCAGGGTGTCTTCCAGGATCTCGAGCGGCTCATCAATCGGCCAAGCGCTCCCGCGACGAAGGCCGATATCGTCGAGGCAATCCGCAACGCGGTGCCCAATTTCAATCACATGGAAACAGGTCGCAACCTGGACCAGCGGATATAGGCGCTGGAGTCGGCCGGGCGTAAGCACAACAGCAAACGGGATTTTCATGTTCGGCCTACCCACCACCGCCACCGCTCCATTTTGCCCGTCGGAAGTGCGCGGGACGGTCGCTGTCGCCGACAATTTGGCGTTCTGGCGCAAGCTGCTGCGGTTTGCCGGACCAGGCCTGCTCATCTCAATCGGCTATATGGACCCCGGCAATTGGGCAACCGATATCGCAGCCGGATCGCATTATGGCTATGGCTTGCTGTTCGCCGTCTTGCTTGCCAGCCTCGCCGGCATTCTGCTGCAAACCCTCAGCGCGCGGCTTGGCATCGCGGCCGAGCATGATCTGGCCTATCTGTGTCGCACGCGTTACCCCGCAGCCGTTGTACGGGTTCTGTGGGTTTTTGCCGAGGTCGCCATTATCGCCTGCGATGTGGCGGAAGTATTGGGCTCCGCCCTGGCGCTGCAATTGTTATTTCACCTGCCGCTTTGGGCCGGCGTATTGCTGACCGGCCTCGATACCGTGATCGTGCTGGGGCTGAAAGGACGCGGGTTTCGCGAACTTGAGGCGATCGTGTTCGCCCTGGTCGCCGTCATCGCAGCGGCGTTCGCGGTGGAATTATGTCTGCTGCCCCCCGATGGCGCCGCCGTCGCGCGGGGATTGATCCCGTCGGCCGAACTGCTGCGCGATCCGGAGGCGTTCTATCTGGCGATAAGCATTCTGGGCGCGACGGTCATGCCGCATAATCTCTATCTGCATTCCTCGATCGTGCAGACCCGTGTCCTGTCCGCCGCGCCTGACGCCAAGCACGACGCGATCCAGCTCGCGACAGCAGATATCACCGGGTCGCTGCTGATCGCCATGCTGATCAACGGGGCGATCCTGGTTATGGCGGGTTCCGCCTTTCACGGCGTCGCCAACGATACCGCCGATATCAGCGACGCCTATCGCCTGCTGACGCCCATCGCAGGGCCGGCGGCGGCGGTGGTATTCGGGTTGGCGCTGCTTGCATCCGGACAGAGCTCCACCATCACCGGCACGATTGCCGGCCAGGTGATCATGGAGGGATTCCTCAATCTGAAAATCCCCTGCTGGCAGCGTCGCCTGATCACGCGCGCTGTCGCCATCGTGCCGGCCCTGATCGGCGTATTTTGGTGGGGTGAGGCCGGCGTTGGCCGGTTGCTGGTGTTGAGCCAGGTGGTTTTGAGCCTGCAACTGCCCTTCGCGCTCTATCCGCTGATCCGCCTGACCAGCGATCAGCGCCTTATGCAGGGCTTCGCCAGCGGTGCTGTATTGCGGCTCAGCGCCTGGGGCCTGTTCATCGCCATTACGGCGGCAAATCTATGGCTGGTTGTCGAGCTTTAGGTCCAGCGGATCACACATCCCGGCCCATCATGCGGTAGAGCTTCACCAGGGCCGTACGCTTCAGCAGCGTGTCGTAGCCGCGGGCCGGGCCGACCACCGACACCTCGAATCCCGTTTGAGTGTCGACCGCTACGACCTTGGCGTAGCTGCCGATCCGGATGATCTCGAAGATTACGCCTTCTTGATCGCTCATTGTCGGCTAAACTAGCCTTGCAAAGGGAAGCGGTGGCGAAATGTTCCGCACCCTCGTTTTGAGCGTAGGAGCGGCCGGCATGCAAGCGGAAAGTAGCGATTCGGGCACAAAGCATCGTGAGCCATCAACCAAGACCGCTTTTGATTGGCAGGATGCCCTGTTGCTCGACGATCAGTTGACCGAGGATGAGCGCATGGTGCGCGACAGCGCCCATGCCTACGCCCAGGAAAAGCTGCTCCCCCGCGTGCAGGAGGCCTTCCGCACGGAGCATTTCCATCGCGAGATCATGACCGAGATGGGCGAGCTCGGATTCCTTGGCTCGACCATTGAGGGCTATGGCTGCGCCGGCATCAGCTCGGTCGCGGCAGGGTTGTTGACCCGTGAGGTCGAGCGGGTCGATAGCGGCTATCGCTCCGCCATGAGCGTGCAATCGAGCCTGGTTATGCATCCGATCTATGCGTACGGCACCGAAGCGCAGCGGCAGAAATACCTGCCGCGTCTGGCAACGGGCGAGTTGGTCGGCTGCTTTGGCTTGACTGAGCCCGATCACGGTTCCGACCCCGGCAGCATGGTGTCGCGGGCCCGCAAGGTGGATGGCGGATATCGCCTGAACGGGGCGAAGACCTGGATCACCAATTCGCCGATCGCCGACGTCTTCGTCGTTTGGGCGAAGGATGATGCGGGCGAGATCCGGGGCTTCATCTTGGAGAAGGGCATGAGCGGCCTGTCCGCGCCGAAGATCGAGGGTAAATTCTCGCTGCGCGCCTCAATCACCGGGTCGATCGTCATGGAAGACGTGACGGTGCCCGAGGAGAATTTCCTGCCCAATGTGAAGGGGCTGAAGGGCCCCTTCGGCTGCCTGAATTCCGCCCGCTATGGCATCGCGTGGGGTGCATTGGGCGCCGCCGAATTCTGTTGGCATACCGCCCGGCAATACACGCTCGATCGCAAGCAGTTTGGCCGGCCGCTGGCGGCGACGCAGCTTATCCAGAAGAAGCTGGCCGATATGCAGACCGAGATCACGTTAGGCCTGCAAGCCTGCCTGCGGCTTGGCCGTCTCAAAGACGACGGTCGCTGGGCGCCCGAAATGGTGTCGATGCTGAAACGCAACTCTTGCGGCAAGTCGCTCGACAT
>CAIZEE010000723.1 GCA_903931835.1 uncultured Elstera sp. | reverse complement strand
GCCCGGAATGCGCGGTCGAATGGCGCCAGAAGCTGCTGGACTTGATGCCCGCCGTCGAACTGACCCTGTTGATCGGGCAATATGCGATCGACTGGCGCCTCAAGACGGGGCGCAGCGAGTCGCTGACGCAAACGGTGCGGAACTGGAAGCCATATTGGCCGGCGCTGCTGCCGCTGCCGCACCCCAGCCCGCGCAACAATATCTGGCTGAAGAAGAACCCCTGGTTCGAGGCCGAGATCGCGCCAATGCTGCAGCACAGGATCAGGTCGTTGCTCGGCGATTAGCAAGGCGAGCGGACTTCGGCCCTTCGCGTCAGTCCTTGTCAGCGAGCATCCCCAGCCCTTGCGCCAGCGCGGCGGCTTCCAGTTCCGTTGGGAAACGAGCCATTCACCCGCGCATCGATTTCGGGAAAGATGTTTCCTGGCTCAAGTCGGTAGTCAGCCTCCTGTTCAGCTTCAGATCATCGCAATCGGGATGGCGCCGAGAAAATCGCGCTTGCCGATTTCGACGCCACACTGGCGCAGTATCGCGTAAGCAGCCGTCAGGTGAAAATAATAATTGGGCAGCGCGAAGTGATGGAGGTAGTCGGCGCCCTTCATCCGCCCCTTGTTGTCCGGGCCAATCGGAAACGTGATCTCGCGTCCAGCGGATGCATCAATCAACTGGGGATCGAGCGTGTTCAGGAAGGCTATTGTTTTGACCAGGCGCGCTTTCAGTTGCTCGATTGTGGTTTCATTGTCCTCGAAGCGCGGGGGATCTATCCCGGCGAGGCGTGCCGACGCGTTTTTTGCCTGATCGGCGGCTGCTTGAACCTGGCGCGCCAGCGTGAACATATCGGGAGCTAACCGCCAACCCGTCAAAACAGGTGAATCTATTTTCCTGGCTTTGGCAAAAGCCTCCGCCTTGTCGAGTATGGCGCAAAGGGCGTTGAGCCCGATGATGAAAGCCGGCAGAGAGGTCTGGGACATCGAGAGGGACATCGGATCAATCCTTGTGGGTTGCGGAACGGCTCATTCACCCGCGGGTTGCCGGCCTGGGGCGGGATCGCGCTTGAATCGAATTAGCCGCGCTGGTGCAGTTCAATCACATTACGATCGGGGTCACGCACGAAGATGCCCTGCGCGCCCGGTCCGAATTGGATGGGGCCGCCACTCAGTGAAATGCCGGCCGCCTCGAGCCGCTCCTTCGCAGCCATGATATCCGGGCACAAGAGCGCAAAATGGGTTATTCCCGGGTGTCGTTCCGGAACGTCCATGAGCACGTTTGGCTCGTTCGCATCGGGCGCGTTGAGGATAAGGTTTATCTCGACTCCGGACGGGTGATGGAGGATCGCCACAGGCTCGGGACCCAGTGGACCGGCCGTCTTCGAGAAACCGAGCAGGTTGTAGAAGCTCACCGCACGCTCCAGGTCATGCACGCGAACGCCGATGTGGGCGAGGCCGGAGATGGGAATGACGGTTGCCTTGGCGCCTTCGATCGTCATTGTGCCTCCTGAACCTCAATTGAATTTGAATTGACCGACAAATCCCGATCGATGGCGCATCCATCCGCCGGGAGCGGCAGTTTGGCAGAGATGACAATATTGTCCAATTGCTCATTGTAGATTTTGCTTCGGGATGCCCCCGGCAAATGGCCCCATCCAGACCGTCTCGGCTCCGGCGACTGCGTGCGCGCAGGGGGACGTTCGCCGCCATCGAACAAGTCGCGGCAAAGCTCTGGGTTAGAGCCCTGCTTTACGCCACTGCCCATCCGGGCAGTGGCGGCAATAATGAATCCGGCTCACATATTCGGGGAAGGAGAATTTCTCATGTCCACGTCCCTG
>CAIZEE010000722.1 GCA_903931835.1 uncultured Elstera sp. | reverse complement strand
GGCCATTCATGCCGCCGAGGCCTTTGTGAAGGTCGGATATCCGCTCGATGTCGAGGCGCTGCTGATCGTCGAACTCGATGGCTGCGAGGCGGAGCTCGACCATCTGATCGCCGAGGTTGAGGCGATCGCCACGCGCAACAACGCCGTCTCGGCACGCGTCGGCCGCGATGAGGATGAGCGGCTTGCCTTCTGGTCTGGTCGCAAGGCCGCCTTCCCCGCCGTTGGCCGGCTGTCGCCCGATTATCTGTGCATGGACGGCACGATCCCGCGCCACAGCCTGCCCGAAGTCCTGCGCCGGATGCGCGGCTTGTCGGACCATTATGGCCTGCGTGTCGCCAATGTCTTTCATGCCGGCGACGGCAATCTGCATCCGCTGATCCTGTTCGACGCCAACCAGCCGGGCGAGCTGGAACGCGCGGAGAATTTGGGCGCCGATATCTTGCGCCTGTGCGTCGAGGTTGGCGGCGTGCTGACCGGCGAGCACGGCGTCGGCGTCGAGAAGCGCGAATTGATGGGTACGATGTTCACCGATATCGATTTGGACCAGCAATGGCGCGTCAAATCGGCCTTCGATCCGAAGGCGCTGCTCAACCCCGGCAAGGTCTTCCCGCTATTGCATCGCTGCGCCGAGCAGGGGCGGATGCATGTCCATCACGGCAAGCTGCCCTTCCCTGATCTGCCGCGTTTTTGATGAGCTGTCAGTGACTGTTTTTACCCCTGCGGATGCCGAGGAAGTGCGTCAGGTCGTTGCCTGGGCCGCCTCATCCGAACAGCCCTTGGAGCTGATCGCGGGCGGCAGCAAACGCGGGCTTGGCCGGCCGATGCAGGTGGAGCATACGCTGAGCCTGAAGCGGCTGTCGGGCATCCTCGATTATCAGCCGGCCGAGCTGGTGCTGACCGCCCTGCCGGCAACACCGATGGCGGAGATTGAGGCGGCATTGGCCGCCAATCGCCAGATGCTGGCCTTTGAGCCGCCCGATTGGCGGCATTTGCTGGGCAGCGAAGACGCGACGCCGACGCTGGGTGGTGTACTCGCTTGCAATATCTCGGGCTCACGGCGGCTGCAGGCCGGCGCCGCGCGCGATCATTTCCTGGGATATCACGGCGTCAATGGCTTTGGTGAGGCCTATAAATCCGGCGCCAAGGTGGTGAAGAACGTCACCGGCTATGATTTGACGAAGCTGATGGCCGGATCCTTCGGCACGCTGACTGCGATGACCGAAGTGACGGTGAAGGTTCTGCCGCGTCCCGAGACCTGCGCCACGCTGCTGGTCTTCGGGCTGGAGGCGGACGAGGCGGTTCGGCTGCTGTCGGACGCGCTGAACACGCCGCATGAGGTGACCGGTGCTGGCTATCTGCCGGCGGCCGTCGCGGCGCGATCGAAAGTCGCAGCCTCCGCACACGCGGTGCTGGCGCTCCGCGTCGAGGGGCCGGAGCCATCAGTCCGGCAACGGCTCGAAGCCTTGCGTGTGCATGTCGCCGGATCGGGCGAGACCGGTACGCTCAATGCCGACGCGACCGTGACGCTGTGGCGGGAGATTGGTGAGGCGCGCGTGTTCAGCGCCGATGCGGCCGTGATCTGGCGCCTGTCCGTGCCGCCGACCTCGGCGGGCGATCTGGTTGCCCTGTTCCAGGCGATGCTGCAGGCCGAAT
Source organism: uncultured Elstera sp. (assembly GCA_903931835.1). Taxonomy (GTDB): domain Bacteria; phylum Pseudomonadota; class Alphaproteobacteria; order Elsterales; family Elsteraceae; genus CAIZEE01. The sequence continues at coordinate 655 of CAIZEE010000722.1, read as the reverse complement.
TCGTGCTCGATTGGGGCGGCGGGCTGATCTGGCTGGCGCTCGAGAACGCCGGTGCTGATGGCGGTGCCGCCCTGATCCGCCGGGCGATCGCTGGCAAAGGCGGGCATGCCAGCCTGATCCGCGCACCGGAGACCTTGCGCGGCGGCCAGGCCGCCTATGATACGCTGACCGGCGGGCTGGAGGCGCTGACCGCCCGCATCAAGGATAGTTTCGACCCCAAGCGCGTGCTCAATCCCGGCCGACTTTATCCCGGATTATGAGCTGATGCAGACCAATTTCACTGAGGCTCAGCTGGCCGATCCGGCAACCGAGCAGTCCGAAAAAATCCTTCGCACCTGCGTGCATTGCGGCTTTTGCAACGCGACCTGCCCGACCTATACGCTGCTGGGCGACGAGCTGGATGGGCCACGGGGCCGCATCTATCTGATCAAATCGATGCTGGAATCGGGTGCCGACGCCGATGTCGAAACCGTGCGCCATGTCGATCGGTGTTTGTCCTGCCTGTCCTGCATGACCACCTGCCCGTCCGGCGTCAATTACATGCATCTGGTCGACCACGCGCGGGTGCATATCGAGCGGACCTATCGCCGGCCCGTGGCGGACCAGGCGATGCGAAGCCTGCTGGCAATCGTATTGCCCCGGCCGTGGTTGTTCC
>CAIZEE010000721.1 GCA_903931835.1 uncultured Elstera sp. | reverse complement strand
TTTAGAAACTGGCTGGAGCGTGCGATCGGCCGCTAGGCGCTCACGCGATCTCCTTCAGATACCAGTTTACATAGCGCTTTTCATTCGTCTCCATCGGCGCAAACGGGCCGGGCTCATAATAGCGTGAATTCACACCGCGTTGATTTGCCTCGATAATCGCCTTGTCGGCGTCGAGCGTGACGCGCCACAGCCAGGTCAATTCGTCGAGGTTATAGTCGCGCCCTTCGACCGCATCACCGCGCACCAGCCAGATCGCTTCCATGTCGGACCATTGCAGATCGCGCGGGATGAAGCGGTAGATCACGCCGTGATCGGGGTAGGCCAGACAGAAGCTGGTCGGCCCGCAGTGAATGGAGGTGGCGCCGCCATCAAACTCCTTGAACGAGCCCATCAGCGGCGCGACGCGCTTGCCGTCCCGGCTGCCGGTCTCAACGCCATCTGTCAGGGGATATCGCAGGCAGTATGTTGCTTCCTCACCGGTTTCCGACCCATCCCAATGTGAGGAGCTATTGATCGCGATGCCGAGTTCGCGGGCGCGATCGGCCAGTTTGCTATACATGCCTTCGATCTGCTCGCGCGGGCGTTCGATGGCGTGCAAGACGGAATATTCGGGATGCGCCGGCGCGCAATGATAGCACTCGACATAGTTCTCGACGGTCAGCTTCCAATTGGCGTCGACGCGATACATCTCGCGCGCCGCAACCTTGGCGTTGGTCCAGTCATAGGGGCCGAAACCTTCGTTCAGCGTTTCCTCAAGCCTGACCGTGCCGAGCGGTTCGTCGGCCAGCGTGATGAAGATCAGGCCCTGGATGACGCGGGACTGGACTTCCTTCAGCCCGAACTTCGACTTATCGAATTCGTCGCCCATGTGGCGGGCTGAGACGAGCCGCCCATCGGTGGTATAGGCCCATCCATGATAGGGGCAGGAGAAAACCCGCGTATTGCCTGATTTTGCCGAGCAGACATTGGCGCCGCGATGCCGGCAGACATTGGCGAGGGCCCGAACTCTGCCGTCCTGCCCACGCGCGATGATGATCGATTCCGATCCAATTTCGGTCAGGAAGAAATCTCCCGGCTTGGGGATCGAGCCGATATGGCCGGCAATCGTCCAATGACGGCCGAAGATGCGCTCCATGTCATGCTGGAAGACGCTCGGATCGGTATAAAACGCCTGCTGCAAGCTAAGATCGGGATCTTGCTTCGCGATCAACGCTTGGATTCCACCGATCTCGGGAACCACCGAAGACGGAATGACGCGATCCATACTCTCCTCCAGGCCAGCAGGCTTCATTACGGGGCCGTATTATGATCGTCTTTGTGCCAAAATACAATAAATTGAACGAGCGCTCAATTTGTGTGGCGTCCATTATCCTGTCGATTATGCGGCGACGTCGGAGTGCCGTAATCACTGGAAAAATCGGGCGGCGGGGCGCCGATTGAGAACGGGACCAAACAGATAAATTCAAAATTCTGTCATTTACTGATTTGAACGGTTCAAAAAATTTTGTACGATTGGAGAAGTTCTGATTTCGCCGCAGAAAAGCCGGTAAACGCTTGCGTCAGGAGGGGCTGATGTTCTGGGAAAATTCGACAAGGCGTGCCCGGCAAACGGCCATGGGGCACAGGACCCGTTTTATTTCCGGAATCATCCCCCTCAGTCTTTGTATAACGGGGGCTGCCTTTGCCGCAGAAGGCGATCAGCCGACCTCATCGGTGCAAGGCGCTGATACCATTCCGGAAATCACCGTCACATCGCAGAAGCGCGTCGAAAAACTGAGCGAAGTGCCGATGAGCGTCAGCGCGGTGAATGCAGCGGCGCTGGAGGAGCAGGGGATCAAATCCGTTGCCGACATAGCGCGCATTACCCCTGGGCTTAATCTGGCAGCACCGGCATCCGGTTTGACCGGCGATCCGCAGATCACCATTCGCGGCATTGTGGCGACGGCGGGTGCAGCGACTACCGGTATCTATATCGACGACACGGCCATCCAGCTTCGCCCGGACATCACCTCGATCAATCCCTTCCCGAAGATCTTCGACCTCGATCGTGTTGAGGTGCTGCGCGGTCCGCAGGGCGTGTTGTTCGGCGCTGGTGCCGAAGGCGGTATGGTGCGTTTCATCACGCCCCAGCCAAGCCTGACCACCTATTCCGGCATGATCCGCGGCGAGGGATCGTTTACCGATGGCGGTGCGCCGAGCTATGAGACCGGCGCTGCCCTGGGCGGCCCGATCGTCGAGGACAAGCTTGGCTTCCGGGTCAGCCTGTGGCATCGCGAAGATGGCGGCTATGTCAATCATGTCGACCCGCTGACGCTGAATTCGATCGATCGCAATTCCAACCAGGAGCAATCGACCGTTGCGCGTTTGGCCCTGAAGTTCCAGCCGACGGAAAGGCTGACGATCACGCCGTCGGTCTATTATCAGCAGACCTATAACCGCGATTCGTCGCTGTCTTGGGAGCAGACGCCGCAAGGTGTGCCCTTGTCGCCCTACACGTCGTCAACCGCGATCACACAGCCGCGTACCGATCATTTCACGCTGAGCAGCCTTGATATCGCCTATGAGTTCGATGATTTCACGGTGAAGTCGATTACGTCGGAATTCCATCGCAACGTTACGATGCATGCCGACAATACGACCTATGATCTGTCGCAGTATCTCCCCAGCGCCAATGCCGCTAGCGGTGGCGTGTTCCTGCCGTCCGATCCCAATTACCTGACGCGAGCGACTTATGAGACCAGCCAGACCAACTGGTCGAGCGAGTTGCGCATAACCTCGAACGACACCAAGACCGACCGGCTCAACTGGGTCGTCGGTGCGTTCTACACGCATAATCATCAGACTACCGTGTGGGACGACCGCGAGCCGCTGGACGAGGTGTTCAATTACCTGAACTCGATCGGTTCGTCCTATGACGGAGCCGGCTGTGCTACGACCGTCGATTGTCTGGGCGTCCCGCTGATCAATAACCAGTCCTACTACCAGAACATGTTCAGCAACGAGACGGAGATGACCGGCTTCGCCAGCGTCGGCTACAAGATCCTGCCCGATCTGAAGGTCGAACTCGGCGCCCGTTACGCGCATGCGACCTTTGACTTCTACGACTACCAGGACGGCCCGGATAACGGTGGTCCGTCGGTCAACACCGCCACCAAGAAGCAGACGCCGGTGGCGCCCAGAATGACGGTCACCTATCAAATCGATCCGACCACCATGGTCTATGTCCAGGCGGCCAAGGGATATCGGATCGGCGGCGGCAACAACTCGCTGGCCGGCACGACCTGCGCGCAGACGGATCTGCCCAATCTCGGCCTGACCGATGCGCCGCCGACCTATAATTCCGACAGCGTGTGGAGCTATGAAACCGGCTCCAAGGCGCGGCTGTTCAACAACACGGTCGAGCTAGATGCCAGCGTCTTCCTGATCAATTGGAAGAATATTCAAAGCCAGGTCTTCCTGCCGGTCTGCGGCTATACGTTCACCGATAATCTGGGTGAGGCGGTCAGCCGGGGCTTCGATTTGGCAGGACAGTGGCGGCTCGGCGGCGGCTGGGTGTTAAGCGGCAATGCCGGGTTGACCGACACCCGTTATACGACCACCACCTATTCGGGCAGCGTCATCCTGTCAAAGACCGGCGACAGCCTGCCGACGCCGGAATGGCAGGCGGTCGCCTCGCTCGAATATAATTTCCAGGTCAGTGATTATGCGAGCTTTGTGCGTGCCGAGTATGACTTTACCGGTCCGTATTACCGCACTGGCTCGGCCGATGTTGAGAGCTATGACCCCGCGACACGCAATCAGGGGGCTGCGCATTATGTTACGCTGCGTGCGGGCACGACAATCGACGATATCGATATCGCGGCCTTCGCCAATAACGTGCTCAACTCCCGCCAAAGCTCGTTCCAGTATCAGGACACCGTGTATTCGCCGGCGATCCGCAACCTCTATCAGCGCCCGCTGACAATCGGTGTGACATCCACCTATAATTTCTAGGGGTGAGGTGCCGGGGGGGGCGATGTGACGATTGGGCGAGCCACGAGGGCGGTTCTGTGTGGCGTCGCGCTTGCGATTGCGGCCGGTTTCGTTCCGTTTGCCCGTGCCGAGGAGCCGCCCGAACTCAGCATCTATAACTGGGCCGATTATATCGGCTCCAACACGATCGCGGAGTTTGAGAAGCGGACTGGGATCAAGGTGACCTATGCCACCTTCGATTCCGATGAGGCGCTGGAGGCCAAGATCATGGCCGGTGGCGGCGGGTACGATCTGGTCACGACCTCGACAGAATATTTCGGCCGGCAGATCAAGGCG